>NZ_QROG01000025.1:0-32682 GCF_003474585.1 Collinsella sp. AF39-11AT
GCTGGGCCTATGCCGGAATCTCTCCCACAGAAACCACCGAAGAGCCTCTTTTATTAACGAAAATAATGTAGCTACAACGGTAACAGTACTCATATTTGCCGTTTTTTGGCCACAGTCCTTCGGAGGGTCCTCGAAAATAGTCCCGAGCCGGCACTTGGGGACGTTCCTATAATGCCGGCACTTAGGAGCGTCCCCAAGTGCCGACACCGCGTCTGCCTGCGGCGGCCGCGCCCCGCTGCGTCGCTCCGCACCCTTGCGGGTTCGAATCCCTCCGCTTGGCGGCGTTGGCTCGATTTGCTTGACGTGAGGGGCTCTTGGCTGGTGTGGGACGGAGGGATTCCGCGTCCGCCTGGTCGGCGGCCGCGCCCCGCTGCGTCGCTTCGCTCCTTGCGTGCTGCGCTGGAAAACGCTTCGCGTTTCCTCAGCTCCGCACCCTTGCGGGTTCGAATTCCTCCGCTTGCCCACAAGAAAGCGCCCTGGGCCGTTATGGGCTTAGGGCGCTCAGTTTTAATGGCTGGGACGGAGGGATTCGAACCCCCAACAGCCGGCACCAAAAACCGGAGTTCTACCGTTGAACTACGTCCCAATGTGTGGTGTTGCCCAAAAGCAACTCGTCTAGTTTACCTAATCTGCGAGGGCATCGCAAACGCCGTCGAGTAGGCGTACGGCGAGCGTCTGCGCGTCGCTGGCCGTGAAGGTGCCGTTGTAGCGCGTCATGCCCGTGAGCTCAATGCGAATGCGAGCCGGCTTCTGCTGCGCGGCGACATTGGCGGTGCGGATGCGCTGGGCCAGGTTGTGGCACTCGGCGAGGGCAATCGTGGCGCGTGGCGCGGCGTCGGCGGGCAGCTCGTCGCTTGCGATCTCGAGCACCAGGTCAACGTCGGTTGGGACCTCGGAGTCGCAGAGCATCATGCCGCTGTTGTCGGTCGTTGCCGTGGCGATGTTCCACATGCGCGAAGCAACGCTGCGTGCGATGGGGTCCTCACCGATAACGGCGATCTGGAAGCGCTCGAGCACGTTGGCGGCGCGAGCAAAACCGATGCGGGACTCGGCTTCGGTGACCGAGGGCTTGCCCTCCCACACATGATGCAGGCGGTTGATGTAGGCGTAGGTGTCCTGGAAGGCCATGCCGTCGGCAAACAGGCCGACATTTTCCTGGAACTGCTGCAGGGCGGCCTCGGTATGCGGACCAAAGTAGCCGTCGTCTTCGCCACAGGCAAAGCCCAAAACGTTGAGAGCGCGCTGCAGGGCCTGCACATCGGCGCCATGGAAATTGGGCATGCGCAGATACAGGGTGCGGTCGCCCAGCTTATACGAGGCGTCGACCAGGGCGCTCCAACAGGGGATATCGACGGCATGACCGGCAGCAAGGCCACTGTCGAGCCTGAAGGTGCTGACGGCCTGCTCGGTGGTGGTGCCAAAGCGCTTGTCGGCGACCTCGTCGGCATCGATGGTGTAACCGAGCTGCAGAAGGCGGGACTGAACATCCTCGACGGCTGCTCCCTGCATGCCCGTGGTAATAGGTTCCATGAACGAACCCCTTTCGGCGTACGATTCGTACTATTTTGAGCGCGTGTCGGATAGACAACGCGAGACAATGCATAAACATGCACTCAACAGTGTAGCAACTTGTACCCAAACGCGCTGCCCACAGGTTTTATGACCCCCGCTAGTTAAGACGCTCCACAAAGAAATCTGCCATTGAGAGGAAGAGCTCGCGCGCATGCGGGTCGAGCTCGACGCCTTCGATAGCGGCCTTGGCCTTAGCGGTCAGGTCGAGCGCATAGGTGTGGGCGTAATCGATGGAGCCGGTCTCCTGGAAGATCTCCACGGCGCGTGCGAGCTGCGCAGGGTCCTCGGTGCCCGAGGAAAGGATTGCCTCGATCTCGTCGTGATAGCGCTCGTCTGACAGGGCATGCACGGCAACGAGGGTGCGCTTGCCCTCGGTGATATCGGTGCGGAAGTCCTTGTTGGCGGCCTCCTTGGTGCCGATCAAGTTGAGCAGGTCGTCTTGAATCTGGAAGGCAAGGCCCGTGTGCAGCCCAAAGGCGCGCAGTGCCTCAATCTGCTCTTCGCTGCCGCCGCCGATAATGGCTCCGGCGGCAAGCGGCGTCGCTCCGCTGTAGTACGCGGTCTTGTGCGTCGCCATGTCCAGATAATCGTCGACCGAAATGTCAAAGCGCCCGTCGCGGACCCAGCCCAGGTCGAGCGCCTGGCCCTCGATGGTACGGACGATCATTTCGGTAAGCTCGTGGAGCACGCGAAGCTTCACGTCTGCGTTGAGTGTGGGGTCGTCGAGAACCGTCTTGGTGACCATGGTGAGCGCCAGGTCACCGCAGTTGATGGCAAGACCGGTGCCCTCGGTAAGGTGCATGCAGGGCTTGCCGCGACGAATCTGCCCGTTGTCGGCGATGTCGTCGTGGATGAGTGCGCCCGACTGAAAGTGCTCGATGGCCGCCGCTGCGCTGCGGGCGCTCTCAAAGCTGCCGCCTACCGCAGTGGCGGCGAGCATGCAGATGAGCGGGCGGTGGCGCTTGCCAGCGTTTGCCGTAAATGCCGAGAGCGGGGTATACAGGTAGCGCTCGATATCGGCGGAAGTCGCCTGTCCGTCAAAGAACGTGGCCAGATAGTCGTTAATCTGGTCAAAGTGCTGGGCTAAAAAGCTGGTAAACGGACTGGACACGGGTTCTCGCATTCTTTGATAGGTTGCATCGTTGCATTATGCAGACAACATATTGCCACATTAGGGCGTCGAGCGCGGCGGTTGAAGACGATTGGTCCATGCGGCCGCAAGTGCGGTAGGGGCTTGGCTAGATAAGCCCAAAGTGTTCGAGCGCGGTGACGACGCCGTCGTGGTCGATGCTGTCGGTGACATAGTCGGCCTTTTCCTTGAGGAAGTCCGGCGCGTTGCCCATGGCGATGCCAACGTCGACGGCGTTCATCAGCGAGACGTCATTGCTGGCGTCGCCGATGCCGTATACGGTTCCGTGGTGGGGATCGAGGGCGTCGAGTACGGACTGGATACCCTCGCGCTTGGTGCATTCGCGAGGCGAAATCTCGGTCACTTCGAGCTCGAGCTCGTTAAAGCAGAGCAGCGGCTCAAACGCTTGATCCTGAGCGATGCGGTTGGCAAGCGACGTGGACATTAAGATCTTGTAGGCGCTGTAATGTTGCAGCTGCGTAATTGCATCGCCCACGGTGCGGGCGTATCCCGGGGCGTCGGGCGCATCGGCACTCATGCGAACGACGCCATTGAGTCCCTCAAAACGAATCACTTCGTCCGATTGCTCAAGAATGGGAGCAAGGCGCTGCAGCATGCCGGGCGTCATCGCCAAATCGCGAATCACGTGTCCCTCAAGTTCGACATAGCCACCCGCGAGGCAGACGATGCCGGTCCAGGGCAGCTCGAGCAGCTTTGGATGGATGCAGCTCAGCGTGCGCCCTGTGCAGATAAACGCCATATTGCCCTTGGCGACAAAATCACGGATGGCTTGCGAGACCGCTTCATTGGGATAGGGGGAGAGGTCTCGCTCGCTCTCGGGAAGCTCTTGTGCCACTCGAGGGTCTTGCCAGGCGAGTGTTCCGTCGATATCGAAGAAGCAGATATCGCCGCGCTTATGGGCTGCGCTGGCGGCAGGGGAGGCCGAGGTGGTGGGCACAAATCCCGGCTCGAGGCCCATGATCTGGTCAAAATGCTCTTTAACGCGGGGAACGGAGATGCCAATAATCACCTGGGCGGTCTTGCCCGTAATGATGAGGCCCTTGGCGCCCACCGCGACAAACGACGCATTATCTGCAACGATGGAAGGGTCTGCGACCTCGACGCGCAGGCGCGTGGCGCAGTTGGTTGCGCCCACGATATTGCCAACGCCACCTAAAAGCTGAATTACCCGCTCAGCGAGGACGTGATCTTGATCGGATTGAATACTGACCTCGCCATTGGGAGATTGCTCTTTGGCAAAGCCGCTTCCCGTTAAACGATCGATTGCCGCGCGATTGGAGACATGATCCTCGCGGCCCGGCGTCTTAAGGTCATAGACCAAGATGAGTGCTCGAAAACTAACAAAAAAGATGAGGCTAAAGGCAAGACCGATACCGAGCGCCAAAAGGTAGGAGCCGGCATGCATTCGCATGAGTGGGATGAAGTTGAAGGCCGTCATTTCCATGAGACCGCCCGAGAAGATGCCGACGATACCGAAGAAGTTCATGGTCATGGCGAGGCAGGAGGATAGGACGGCGTAGAGCAAAAAGAGTCCAGGATAGGTGAACATAAAGAGAAACTCGAGCGGCTCGGTGACGCCGCAGACCACCGAGGCGACGATGGCGGGCAAAAGGATGACTTTAAGGCCGGCGCGGCGTTCGGGTTTGGCGGTGAAATAGAATGCTGCCGCGATGGCGGGAAGGCCAAAGAGCTTGCCCCAGCCGGTGGCGGTAAAACCTGCCCAGGGCGCAAGTTCATTTAAAGGGCGCGTGCTATGGGAGAGAATGGGGAGCAGGTTGGTCCACGTGGCGTAAATACCGTCGTGAATGACCAGATTGTCGTAATAGATGGGCATATAGAGCAGATGGTGCAGCCCCATGGGCTCGAGCGCTCGCTCCAAAAACACAAAGATGCCCACGCCGAAGGGGCCGACGCCCGCAAGTGCGTGGCGCAGCGTTTCGGTCACAGCGTATGCGAAGGGCACGATGGCGGCCGAGATGGCGGCAAGGGCAAACACGGCAAAAAAGCTGATGAGGTAGACCAGCGAGGAACCCGAGAAGGTGCCGAGCCAATCGGGAACCTTGGCATCGTAGAAACGGTCATGGATGGCGACGACGGTTGCCGATACCGCCAGCGGGCCGATAATGCCGGTGTCGAGCGTCTTGATGCCGTCGATGACGGTGATACCGCTGGCGGGGGTCAAAGATGATGGGTACTTAAGCCCAAGGTTGTCGCCGCTCAGCTTAATGATCTCGCTCAAAAAGAAGCAATAGGCAAAATAGGCCACGAGTGCCTCGAGGCAGCAGCGCGCCGGTTGCTTTTGGGCAAGGCCGATAGGCAGCGCTACGGCAAAAAGGAGCGGGAGACGTTTAAAGACCGTCCACGAGCCGCGCTGGATGATGGTCCAGAAAACGTACCAAGGGGTTCCGTATACGGCGAGATCGCCGACGATGTCTACGGTCGTGGCGAGGGCGGAGATGCCGACCATGAGGCCTGATATAGAAAACAGCATGGCGGGCGCGAACATGGCTCCGCCAAAGCGTTGGATTTTCTGCAGCATAATATGCCTTCCGGATGCAACATGCTGTGCGAGCAAGAACGTTTAAACAATGAACTCATTGTAGAGGACTGGCTGCTTGCCGCATTGACGGTTTTGATTCGGTCCGATTTGGGTTTCGGGGGAACCGTCGACGGTAAATAATCCGTACTTTACCGATAATCGGTTTAAACAACTTTAAGAAATGCTATCGTGCCTAGCCATACATATTCATTAGAGGTGAAATCATGCCAAAAGCGATTTACGAAGGAATCTACCGCGAGATCCGTTCGCGCATCATCAACGGGACCTATGCGTTTCAGGAGATGCTGCCAACCGAAGCCGAGCTGACCGCGGAGTTTGGCTGCACGCGCAATACCGTTCGACGCGCCTTGAGCATGCTGGCCGACCAGATGTTTGTGCAGCCTATACACGGTAAGGGCGTGCGCGTTATTTGGCTTAAGGGCGAAACCGACATGCTGGGCGCACTCGAAGAGGTTGAGTCGTTTGGCGAGTTCGCAAAACGCAACAATGCCGTCGCATCGACCGAGGTCAAGTCTTTTGAACATTTGATTTGCACTGAGCAACTCTCTCGTCGCCTGGGCTTTAAGGTGGGCGAGGAGCTGATTCGCGTCGTGCGTGTCCGAAGCCTCAACGGCAGCGCGCGCCAAGTGGACCATGGCTACTTTTTGGCGTCGATCGCCAAGGGCCTGACCCCCGAGATCGCGGCGGATTCTATCTACGGCTATCTGGAGCACAAGCGCGGCGTCAAAGTGATGGCGAGCCGTCGTACGGTGAGTGTCGAGCTCGCCAACGATGAGGACTGCAGCTACTTGGACCTTGGCAAGTACAACTGCGTCGCCGTCATGGAGAGCCAGTCGTACACCTCGGACGGCATTTTGTTTGAGGTCACGCATGCCCGCACGCATCCCGAGATCTTCCACTACCGCGTCAACTCCAAGCGATAGCCGGCTAGCTCGCAGCCTGACGAGACTCATGCCCTCAAAGCGAAAACGCCCGGTCAAACCGACGATGCATCGGCTTGATCGGGCGTTTTCTCTGCATTCGATAATAAATAATTGTTTATACAAAACTTGTCAAGTATCAAGTCGAAATTACCGTTCACCGAAGTTTTTCTACCGCTCTAGTAATACTTGTTCAAACAACTAGCCAAATAGCGTATTGTACAAGTCAGCAAAAGGGGCAAAGTCCCCGAGCCAATCTCCGAAGGCGGCGGCAAAGGGTGCCGCCACGGTGTGAAAGGGTGGATTGTAATGAAGAACGAAATGAGCAGAAGGCAGTTCCTGGGCTTTGCTGGTTCCGCGGCTGCGGTTCTTGGTCTGGGTCTCGTGGGCTGCGGTGGTTCTGCCGGCTCCGGCTCCTCTGCTTCTGGTGACGCTGCCGAGGTCTACTTCCTCCAGTTCAAGCCCGAGGTCGACAAGGAGTGGAAGGAGATCGCCAAGGCGTACAAGAAGGAGAAGGGCGTCGAGGTCAAGATCGTGACCGCCGCCTCCAACACCTACGAGGAGAAGCTCAAGTCCGAGATGTCCAAGAGCTCCGCTCCGACGCTGTTCCAGGTCAACGGCCCCACCGGCCTTAAGAACTGGAAGGACTACTGCGCCGATCTTTCCGACACCAAGCTCCGCGGCGAGCTCATCGACGACTCCCTGGCGCTGCAGTCCGACGGCAAGGATCTGGGTATCGACTGGGTTCAGGAGAGCTACGGCATCATCTACAACAAGGAGCTCCTCGAGAAGGCCGGCTACAAGGCCGAGGACATCAACTCCTTCGACAAGCTGAAGGCTTGCGCCGATGACATCCAGGCCCGCAAGGACGAGCTCGGCGTTGACGGTGCCTTCACTTCCGCCGGCATGGATGACTCCTCCAGCTGGCGCTACACCACGCACCTCGCCAACCTCCCGCTCTACTACGAGTTCGAGAAGGAGCACAATCAGGAGGACGACGAGATCAAGGGCGAGTATCTCGACAACTTTAAGCAGATCTTCGACCTGTATATCACCGACTCCACCTGCGATCCTTCGCAGCTCGCCTCCAAGACCGGTGACGACGCCACCAACGAGTTCGCAACCGGCAAGGCCGTCTTCTACCAGAACGGCTCTTGGGCCTACGCCGACCTCACCAAGGCCGGTATGACCGACGACCAGCTCGGCATGCTGCCGATCTACATCGGCGTCGACGGCGAGGAGAACCAGGGCCTGTGCTCCGGCGGCGAGAACTACTGGTGCGTCAGCTCCCAGGCTTCCGAGGATGCCCAGAAGGCCACCGAGGACTTCATGTATTGGTGCGTCACTTCTGACACCGCCACCAGCATCATCGCTGACAAGATGGGTCTGACCGCCCCGTTCAAGAGCGCTAAGGAGACCACCAACGTCTTCTCGCAGCAGGCCGTTGCTATGGCCAAGGACGGCAAGAAGACCGTCGCTTGGGACTTCGTTTACATCCCCTCCGAGGAGTGGAAGAAGAACCTCAAGCAGGCTCTCATCGCTTATGCTGCCGACAACACCAAGTGGGACGGCGTCAAGAACGCCTTCGTCGATGGCTGGAAGACCGAGAAGGCTGCTTCCGAGTAAGCAGTTGCTGCCCAAGCTATCTGATTAGCGACAGGGGGCGGGCAGACGTAGGTTTGCCCGCCCCCTGCATATTGAAAGGACCCTTCTATGGGCAAAGCACTCAAGCGCTGGTGGCCGCTCTTTATGCTGCCCACGTGCCTGGCGTTTATGATCGGGTTCGTGATTCCCTTTATCCAGGGTTTCTATCTCTCGTTCTGCCAGTTTATTACCATCAATAACGCGCACTTTGTCGGTATCGAGAACTACGTGCGCGCGCTGTCCGATCCGCAGTTCTCCACGTCGTTCTTCTTTACCGTGGCGTTTGCCTTCCTGTCGACGGTGCTCATCAACGTGATCGCGCTGGCCATCGCGCAGGCGCTCACCCGCAAAGCGCTCAAGGGCACCAACATCTTCCGTACGATCTTCTTTATGCCTAACCTGATCGGCGGCATCGTGCTGGGCTACATTTGGCAGATTCTGATCAACTGCCTGCTCTCCAACGTGGGCGCCCAGCTCATCGCCCTTAACTCTGCTGCTGGCTTCTGGGGCCTTATCATCCTGACCCTGTGGCAGCAGGTCGGCTACATGATGATCATCTACATCGCCGGTCTGCAGTCCATCCCGTCTGACTACATCGAGGCCGCCAAGGTCGATGGCGCTACGGCATGGCAGACGTTTTGGAAGGTTAAGATCCCCAACCTGATGCCGACCATCACCATCTGCCTGTTCCTGTCCATCACCAACGGCTTTAAGCTGTTCGACCAGAACCTCGCCCTTACCGGTGGCGCCCCGGCGCACTCCACCGAGATGCTCGCCCTGAACATCTACAACACGTTCTATTCGCGTGCTGGCATCGCATGGCAGGGCATCGGTCAGGCCAAGGCAGTTATCTTCTGCATCCTGGTTGTCGCTATTTCTATGATCCAGCTTAAGGCCACGAGGTCCAAGGAGGTGCAGCAGTAATGAAACGCGATAAGGCTATCAACCGCGCGCTCTCGATCTTCTTTACGATTCTGTCGCTCGCATGGATCTACCCCGTGTTCATGATTGCGCTCAATTCCTTTAAGAAAGCGACCGCAATCAGCACCACCACGGCGTTCGATCTGCTCACGCCCGAGACGTTCAACGGCCTCGCAAACTACGTGCACGCTCTGAACGAGCAGGGCTTTGCCTCGGCGTTTATGTACTCGCTCATCATCACGGTCACGTCGGTCGTGCTGATTCTGGTGTGCTGCTCCATGTGCGCTTGGTACGTGGTGCGCGTCAACAGCAAGATCTCGAACTTCTTCTATTACCTGTTCGTCTTCTCGATGGTCGTACCGTTCCAGATGCTCATGTTCACGCTGTCCAACCTCGCGGACCGCATCGGCTTTAACACGCCGTTTAACATCTGCTTCATCTACCTTGGTTTTGGCGCGGGCCTCGCGGTCTTTATGTTCGCCGGCTTCGTCAAGAACATCCCGCTCGAGATTGAGGAAGCGGCCATGATCGACGGCTGCAACCCGGTCCAGGTGTTCTTTAAGATCGTCCTTCCCATTATGAAGCCCACCTATCTTTCGGTCGGCATCCTTGAGACCATGTGGGTCTGGAACGACTATCTGCTGCCCTACCTTACGCTCGACTCCACCAAGTACAAGACCATTCCTATCTTGATCCAGTACTTCCGTGGCGGCTATGGCCACGTCGAGCTCGGCCCCATGATGGCATGCATCATGATGGTCGTCATCCCCATCGTCATCATGTACATCTTCTGCCAGAAGTACATCATTGACGGCGTTGTGGCAGGTGCCGTCAAGGGCTGATGCCGTAACTGTTTTGCAAGTTTTGGCGGCGCCCCTCAGCGTGGCGCCGCGTATCGAAAGGTAGAGACATGGCCGAGATCGTTCTCAAACATGTTCAGAAGGTGTATCCCAACAACGAGTCCAAAAAGAAGGGCTTCTTTGGCAAAAAGAAGAAGACCGAGGAGAAGAAGCACAACCTCAAGGTTACCGAGGACGGCGTGCTCGCGGTGGAGGACTTTAACCTCACCGTGCATGACCAGGAGTTTATCGTCCTCGTTGGCCCTTCTGGCTGTGGTAAGTCCACGACGATGCGCATGGTCGCCGGCCTGGAGGACATCACCTCGGGCGATGTGCTCATCGATGGCAAGCGCGTCAACGACGTCGCTCCCAAGGACCGCGACATCGCCATGGTGTTCCAGAGCTATGCTCTGTACCCCAATATGACGGTGTACGAGAACATGGCGTTTACGCTCGAGCTCAAGAAGGTCCCCAAGGACGAGATCGACCGTAAGGTTCGCTCCGCTGCCGAGATCCTGGGTATTACCGAGTACCTCGACCGTAAGCCTAAGGCGCTCTCCGGCGGTCAGCGTCAGCGCGTCGCCATCGGCCGCGCCATCGTGCGTGATCCTAAGGTCTTCCTGATGGACGAGCCGCTGTCCAACCTGGACGCCAAGCTTCGTAACCAGATGCGCGCCGAGCTCATCAAGCTGCGCCACGAGATCAAGGGCACGTTCATCTACGTCACTCATGACCAGACCGAGGCCATGACCCTCGGTGACCGTATCGTGGTCATGAAGGACGGCGTCGTCCAGCAGATCGCCACCCCGCAGGAGGTCTTCAACCATCCCGCGAACATCTTCGTCGCCGGCTTTATCGGCGTGCCGCAGATGAACTTCTTCGATGCCCAGCTGGTGCGCTCGGGCAACGGCTTTACCGTCAAGACCGAGGATATGAACGTGGCGCTCGCCCCCGAGACCTGCGCTCAGCTTGCTCTCAACTGGGACGGCGGCGACGTGAAGGAGATCACGGCCGGCGTGCGTCCCGAGCAGATTCTGCTTGCCGACAAGGACGAGGAGGGCGCGCTCCAGGGTACCGTCGAGGTGACCGAGCTCATGGGTTCGACCGAGCATGTCCACGTGACCGCTCCCGATGGCCAGTTCGTCCTGATCATTCCCGTTGTCGACCTCGAGGCCAAGGGTGCGCTCAAGGCGGGCGACCCCATCTGGTTCAAGTTTGAGAAGAACGCGACCCACCTCTTCGATAAGGTCTCTGGCAAGAACCTTATCTAGGCCCGGTGCAACCAGGCCCTTCCTTTGGGCGACTGCGGTATTGCCATCCTTTTGCCGCGGTCACATATAAGGCTCCCCTCCCGTCCACTGGGCGAGAGGGGAGCCTTTCTTTGTGTTGGGACTGCCTGACCGGTCGTTTGTCTCGATCTGTAACGGATAGGGCCGATTTCGGACGTTAGATGTTACAGATCGAGACGGTTCCGCTGAGCTAACCATTTCATCTAAATCTGTAACACCAAAGGCGAATTTCACCTGCTAGATGTTACAGATTGAGATAAACCCAAGGGGAGGGGCCGGTATGTCTCAATCTGTAACAGCTGGGACCGTTTTGGTTGAGTAGTTGTTATGGATCGAGATTGTTTGGCCGAGTCGGATCACAGGGTAACGTGCGAGCACAAAAAACGGAGCCGCGTTGCCGTGGCTCCGTTTTCAAGAGGATGGGCGATGAAACCGAATTAGCTCAGGTGCCAGATCTCGTCGTTGTACTGGGAGATCGTGCGGTCGGACGAGAAGGTGCCGGCGTTGGCGATGTTGATCAGCGCCTTGCGCATCCAAGCGTCCTGGTCCTCGTAGTCGGCCAGCACGCGCTCCTTGGTCTGGATGTACTCCTCAATGTCGAGTAGAGCCATAAACCAGTCCTTGCCCATGATGTCGTCGTGCAGGCGCTGCAGGCGCTCGGCGTTGCCGGTCGCCATAAAGGCGGGGTTGGTGATGAAGTCCACCAGCAGCTTGATGCCGGGCTTGCGGTAGAGCGCGCCGGCGTCATAGGTGCCGTCGGCGTAGAGCTGCTCGACCTGCTTGGACGAGGCGCCAAAGGTATAGATGTTCTCGTCGCCGACAAGCTCGGCAATCTCCACGTTGGCACCGTCGAGCGTGCACAGGGTCAAAGCGCCGTTGAGCATGAACTTCATGTTGGAGGTGCCGCTCGCCTCCTTGGAGGCCAGGCTGATCTGCTCGGAGATGTCAGCAGCGGGGATCACGCGCTCGGCAGCGGTGACGTTGTAGTTCTCGATCATGACAACCTGCAGGTAGGGAGCCACGTCGGGGTCGTTTGCAATCCACTGGGACAGCGTCAGGATCAGGTGAATGATGTCTTGGGCGATAGTGTAGGCAGGGGCCGCCTTGCCGCCAAAGATGATGGTGACGGGATGCTTAGGTCTGTTGCCGTTCTTGATATCGAGGTACTTCCAGATGATGTAGAGCGCGAGCATCTGCTGGCGCTTGTACTCGTGGATGCGCTTGACCTGGACGTCGATGATGGCGTTGGAGGGAATGGTCACGCCCTGCTCGAGCGCCATGAACTGGCGCATGATGGCCTTGGCCTCGGCCTTGGTGGCGGCCAGGCGCTCAAGAACATCTTTGTCGTCAACGAACTCGGCAAGCTTACTCAGGTCGCCGGTGCTGCGCCAATCGGTGCCGATCACATCGTCGAGCAGGCTGGCGAGCGCGGGGTTGGCGCCATGGATCCAACGGCGGAAGGTGATGCCGTTGGTCTTGTTGGAGAACTTCTCGGGGTAGATCTCGTAGAACGGATGAAGCTCGGTATCCTCCAGGATCTTGGTGTGCAGCGCGGCGACGCCGTTGATGGAGAAGCCAAAGTGGATGTCCATGTGGGCCATGTGGACGGTGTCGTATTCGTCGATGATGGCGACGCGTGGGTCGTCGTGCTCGGCCTTGGCGATCTCATCGAGCTTGACGATAATGTCGGCGATGGCAGGGGAGACCTTTTGCAGGCTGGCGAGCGGCCACTTCTCGAGGGCCTCGGCAAGAATCGTGTGGTTAGTGTAGGCGACCATGGACCGTACGATGGTCACGGCCTCGTCAAACTCGATGTCGTGCTCGGTGGTGAGCAGGCGAATGAGCTCGGGAATGACCATGGTGGGGTGCGTGTCATTGATCTGGACTACGGCGTAGTCGGCCAGGTCGTGCAAGTTGCTGCCGCGCTCGATGGCCTCGTCGATCAGGAGCTGGGCGGCGTTGCTCACCATGAAGTATTCCTGGTAGATGCGAAGCAGGCGGCCCTGCTCGTCGGAATCATCCGGATAGAGGAACAAGGTGAGGTTCTTGGCGATCTCGGTCTTGTCGAAGTCGATGGAGCTGCCGGGGACCAGGCCGTCGTCGACACTTGCCAGGTCGAACAGGCGTAGGCGGTTCTTGGTGGGCTGGCCATAACCGGGTACATCGATGTTGACGAGCTTGGAAGTAACGGCAAAATCACCGAACTCGACGGTGTAGGAGCGGTCGTCGTCGACTAGGATGTCCTGCTCACCGAGCCACTCGTCGGGGACGGCCTTCTGCTGGTTGTCGACAAAGCGCTGGCGGAACAGGCCGTAATGGTAGTTGAGGCCCACGCCATCGCCGGTCAAGCCCAGCGTGGCGATGGAATCCAGGAAGCATGCGGCCAGACGGCCCAGGCCGCCGTTGCCGAGCGACGGTTCGACCTCGAACTCCTCGATCTTGTTGAGGTCGTGGCCCGCGGCGGTGAGCTGGTCCTTAACCTCGTCATAGATGCCAAGGTCGATCATATTGTTGATGAGCAGCTTGCCGATCAAAAACTCGGCAGAGATGTAGTAGAGCTTTTTCTTGCCGTTGTTGAGAGGACAGGCGGCAGAGCGCTCCTGCACGAGCTTGGCCAGCAGCTTATAAATACGACGGTCATCGAGCTGCTCGAGCGAGGTGCCAAAGGACTGCTCGGCAAGATCCGCAAGATTGATACGGGGCATGTTTCCTCCTGTGATGGGTTGATTACATGTCAGAAATTCAAAAGAAGCCCGCGCGAGGGATTGGAGTGGCCTCGCGCGGGGAAAACGGACGCGTCCGCACGATGGGGTGGGGTCGGGCGCGGTGGCTCCTATTGGGGAAGCTCAATTTCGTCTTCCGACGGGATGCGGAAGTAGGTCTCGGTCCAGCCGGTGAGCTTGTGCTCGAGCTCGCGGGTGATGGCGCCATCGAGCATGCGCCAGGTCCAGTTGCCGCCCATGGTGGCGGGAGTGTTGATGCGCGCCTCGTTGCCCAGGTTGAGCAGGTCCTGCATGGTGTAGATGCAGGTATCGCTTACGCTGGCGGCGATGGCGCGGTTGAGTGCATCGGCCATGGGCTCGCCTGCCTGCTGGTGGGTGTACAGGGCCGCCTGCTCGCGCTGACGCGGGGTGGCCGTTCCCTCAAACCAACCGCGCGCCGTTTCGTTGTCGTGTGTGCCCACATAGGCGACGGTGTTGGCAATGTAGTTGTGCGGCAGGTAGTACGAGTTGGTGCCCTCAAAGGCGAACTGCAAGATCTTCATGCCGGGGAAGCCCGAGTTGTCGCGCATGTCGATGACGCCGGGGGTGAGGAAGCCCAGGTCTTCGGCGATGATGGGCAGCGTGCCGAGCTTTTCCTCGAGCGTCTTGAAGAACTTGAGGCCGGGGCCCTGCGTCCACGAACCGTAGGACGAATCGGGTGAGGAGAACGGCACCTCCCAATAGGCCTCGAAGCCGCGGAAGTGATCCAGGCGGATGACATCGTACATGTCGAGGGCGGCGCGGATACGGCCCTCCCACCAGGAGAAACCGTCGGCTTCCATGGCGTCCCAGTCGTAGATGGGATTGCCCCAGTACTGGCCGGTGGCCGAGAACTGGTCGGGCGGCGTGCCGGCGACACTCACAGGATTACCGGCGGCGTCGATCTTAAAGAGCTCGGGCGTGGCCCACATCTCGACGGAGTCGCGCGAGACATAGATGGGCAGGTCGCCGATGATGAGGATATCGCGCTCGTTGGCATAGGCCTTGAGGCGGCTCCACTGACGATTGAAGAAGTACTGCGTCATCTGGTGGTAGAGCATGCGCGCGGGATGGGCGGCGCAGACCTTGGCAGAAGCCTCGCCGCGGGTACGGAGCTCTGCGGGCCACTCCCAAAAGGCCTTGAGACCGCACTCCTCCTTGACGGTCATGAACTCGCAGTAGGGGATGAGCCAGTCTTCGTTTGCTTGGACAAAGTCGTCGAAGTCGGCCGGCTTGTCGGCGGCAAAGCGCTCGGCGGCGCGGTCGAGAATCTGACGACGGCCACCAAAGATGGCACCATAGTCGACATTGCTGGGGTCGGAGCCCAGGTACACGCCGTCGATATCGCACTGCTCCAGATAGCCGGCCTCGATAAGCTCGGCAAAGTCGATGAAATTGGGGTTGCCCGCACGGGCCGAGAACGACTGATAGGGCGAGTCGCCATAGCTCGTTGTCGTAAGGGGGAGAATCTGCCAGTAATGTTGTTTGCACGAGGCGAGGAAATCGACAAAGTCATAGGCGTTCCAGCCAAAGCCGCCGATACCGTAAGGTCCGGGCAATGACGAAACGGGCATCAGAACGCCGCTTGCACGCTCCATGGATGCACTCACCGTCCTTTTGAATAAGGGGCTGCGCCGTAGATGGATAGACGGCTCGTCCCGAGTTTCCATTGCTATTGTCCCTATTGTAGAACATGTTGTTTAAACATGTATAGAGAGAATGAAAAAGTTGCCGACTTTCGGTGAATGGTAGTGCGCCATAGACGATATGAGTTGAACATTGGGAGCTCCTCCCCTTGCGGCTCTTTTGTGGGTCGGGCGACAATGGTCGTCGTCATTAAAGACCGGCTGCCAGCCAGGTTGCAACAATGCAAGAAGGGTTCACATTCAGTTGGCCGTTGACACAAACAATCGCGCGAAGACCTCGTCTTCTTCGGTAAGTCCAGGCGCGGCAAGACGCGCATGGCAGTCGCCCTCACGATGCGCGCGGTCGCCGCGGACATGTCGGTCAGGTTCTGGCAGACCGCGCAGCTGGTTCTCGAGCTCGGCAACGCGAAGCGCAAGGGAACGCTGTCGAAACTGTTGAACGACGTGTCGCCCGCGAGGCTGCTCGTGCTCGACGAGTTCGTCTACGTCCCCTGCGACGTAGACGGTGCGAGGGTTCTCTACCAGGTCATTTCCGTCCATGTAGCGCTCGTAGGCCGCGGCGTCGTCGGGCTCGTCGAAGGAGAGGGACTCCGTCCAGTCCCAGTAGGCCCCCGTCCAGGCGCCCCTGCGCCTGCCGGCCGGCGTCGTCTCGTCGAAGACGAGGCCGTGGCGCAGCAGGAACTTCGACATCCGCTGCTTGGCGTGTTGCAGGTCGTCGCGCGCGTCCTCGAGGGCGCTCGTCGGGGACCCACACCTCGACGACGTTGCGGCGCGCCAGCATGCGTGCCAGCCACTCGGCGTCGCGGCGGTCGTTCTTGCGGCCGCGGTCGGCCGCGGGCCGGTGCATCTTCGGGACCGCCCCGACGACGCAGCCGAGGCCGAGGGCCCGCAGCGCGCGGCCGCGGTTGATGGTACGACCATTGTCGCCCGACCCACGAGAGAGCTGCAAGGGGAGAGGCCCCAATGTTCAACTCATATCGTCTGTTGTGCCAGAGTCGCTCGGGAAAGCGCGACCGACGCAGCGCGCTGTTTTCCAGTCACATCCAGTTCGGGTTGATTTCAGCATGCGATAAGAAACTGGATTTGAATTTCGACTCGAAAGATGGGCAATGCTGATGAGAAACGCTTGGAGTTCGGGATTGCGCGGCGTGAAGCGACCCTCTTCTTATCGAGTTCGTTACAATGTAGGAAAAACAGTAAGTAAGAAGACCTCTGATTGCTTTAGGAGGAGCTGTGGTGAATAGCGCCCAGAAGATCGATAAGTCCATCCAGAAGATGATGACTCTCGGAAGAAGGCTTGGGATTCTGTTTACGGCGCTGTTTATAGCGGTGTGTTGCTGTTCGGTGGTGGTGGTTATTTCCATTGGGCTTATGGCTGCTCAAGGAAACCTATATGATCCATCAAAGACGGTTTCCGTAGTGGTTCCTTTGATGTATCTTCTGATTTCCGGAGGGGCCACATGGACCCTGCGGGGAATCAGCATGGACATGGCTCATGGCGAATCGCCCTTTACCCTTTCGCATGCTCGAAGAATCTCGATTATCGGGTGGCTGTTTGTTGCAGCGGCAATAGGTGACCTCTTGTTTTCTCCGGGGTTTCTTTCGATAGTGATTGGCCCCTTCGACTTGCTGGGGAACGCCTATTCGATGTTTGAAAACCTGGCCCTGCCCATAGATATTGGTGCTGTGCTGGGGGCCGTTTGCTGCTTCTCGATTTCTGCGATATGGCGCTACGGAGCTCTGCTTCAAGACCAGACCGAGGATTTGGTGTGAGGGGCGGCATGGACTATCTGATTATTGAGCTTGAAAGCTTATTGCTTCGACGCGGAAAGACGAGTACGGATATCATTCGGGCGACCGGGCACACACCGGCAAGTATCTCAAAAATACGAAATGGCAAGGTGAAGGCAATTAGGTTAAAGACATTGCTGGATATTTGCGTAGAGCTTGATTGCCAGCCTGGCGATCTTATTAAGCGCGTCAACGAAAGAGAACTTGAGGAACTGGCGACGCGGCGCGCCCGCAACGCGCTGAGCAGGGCGACCGCGACGGGTGATGACCCGGTCCTGGAGTCAGATCATGTTTACGTGGTCGATCTTAGAGACGACTGAGGCTGGAGAATAAAAAAGTATTGAGCAGGTGCAGCCCGTGAAAACAACGGTTTTCACGGGCTGTTCATTCAACGTCCTGCAGTGGCCTGTATTTCTCGCCGCGTCACTGGGGAACGAGAGAGTCATTTCCTGTGCTGGATGCAGGGGGGGGGGTGCTTACCTTGTGTAATATATAAATAAGCTTATATTGAAATATGATACATATCGAATTAGAATAACATTATCAATTCGGTATGCAAGGAAAGGAGGGAGAGATGGATTGGATTAACGAGCCGGAGGAAGGCGTTGCACCCGCGTGCGGCAACTGCTTCTTCTACGCGCACGGCAGCTGCAGCACCAAGTGTTCTTCACAGGAGTGCACTATCCGCTTTTAGCGGATAGTGCACGCCGTACGGCGTGCACAGACTGTTCAAAGATATTTTGGCCAGCAGCGCCTGAGGGGCGATGTGGCATTGCAATATGGGGGGCGAACCGACGTTACCTATAACCCCGCACAATTGCCATGTCGTCCCTTTTTATTGACGGGGAGGATGTCGTCCATGCGGGAAGTCCCAGTTGAATTGCGTGCCATATCCAAGAGATATGGCGGGTTTGAAGCGGTTAAATCAGTCTCGTTCTCTTTAATGGAAGGCGAGCTGTGTGCACTCATTGGGGAGAATGGTGCCGGCAAGAGCACGTTAATTCGATTGATCACGGGGCTTTCGGAGCCATCGTCAGGAACGATCTCGATGTTTGGGCAAACCGGGAGACGTGAAATACGGAGCTGCAGGGAAAGGCTGGGTTATATGCCCGACCTCAATGCTTCGTATCCTAATCTGACCGCGCGAGACAACTTGGTCGTTCGCTGTATTGAGTGGGGGCTTCCCACCGATCGTTCCATCGACGGTGTGTTATCAACCGTCGGTTTGGGGGAGGCCGGCGGGAAGAAAGTGAAGAACTTCTCAATGGGAATGAGGAGGCGTCTCGATCTGGCCATAGCGTTGCTGGGCGATCCGGAGCTGTTGATCCTGGACGAGCCGACAAACGGCCTGGATCCGATGGGGATAGTCGAAGTAAGAAAAATCCTTACGCATCTTAACAAAGATCAAGGTAAAACGATTCTCGTATCCAGCCACAATCTTGAGGAGATGCACAAGCTGGCAACTGATTACCTCTTCATAAGTCATGGTCGCCTCATTCGAAGGATGACCGCACCTCAGCTGGAAAAGTCATGCCGCGGTGGTTTCGTGTTGCATGTGGACGATCTGGAGCGAACGAGATCGGTTCTCGGAGATGAGACCTCACATTCTTTTCTGCCGGACGGCAGCGTTCTTATGCGCTATGAGGAGAAAAAGGAAGGGCGGGGCATTGCAATCGAAGCGCTCTCGACCGCAGGTGTGAGGGTTGCGGAGGCGTATTCTCATAGGAAGAGCCTTGAGGAGTTTTATTCGGAGCTCATCGGTCGAGAGAGCGAGCTGTGATGAAACGCGAGTTCATCTCAGCTTTTCGGAGCGAGGTATGGTTGCTCGCCAGGCACCCGGCGACCGCTCTGATGATTGCGCTTGCGGCTGTGCTGTATGTGGTTGCGGCTGCGACTTCGTCTGAGGTGCTGATCATGGTCGCCGGTGATGACCCGTATACGCTTGGAGGGGCTATAGGTTTTATTGGAAACCTAGTGGATGCAGGGGACGTTTTGGGCTCTGTTGCCCGGACGTCTTTTGCGTCTACAGTGGTCTGGATTCCGGTGACGATTCTCTACGCGGTTTACGCTACGTCGAGAGACTTTGAATCCGTGGCTTACGCCGTATCGAGATCGCGAGGGGTGTCGCAGGCGGCGATTGTGATCACGAAGCTGTTGGTGAACTGCACTCTGGTCGGTGCCGTGTATCTTCTTTCTACGACTGCGCTGTATTTAACCAAGATGGCCCAATGGGACGTTGGGGCCTCGTGCTCAGGGTTTGCCCAATTTGTATCGATTGCGCTGATGATCGCGCTGCTGCTCATTTCGATGTACGCCGCTACCTTCGCCCTGTATTTGCTCACGAGGAGTGTGGTGGCGAGCAGCGTCGTTGCAATAGCGGTTTCGACATTTGTGATGGTGTGGTTCCCAAGTACATACGGAAGCGGTCAGCCCAGCTTGCTGCTCATGCTCTCGCCCGTGTATTACCTGATGAACCTGTGTTCCCTGAGTATGCAGAATGTTGGTGTAATTCAGGTTTTGCTGTATGCGGGCGGCACTGTGCTTGTGTCGGTTGGAGTTGCGCTCGTCTCGCTATTTGTAAGGACGGCGGTTCGATGAATCTTGGGATGTCGGTCAGGGCGGAACTGTTCCGCGCAAGGAGAATGAAACTCGCCGTGATAATAGCGCTGATGTATTTGGGCATCGCGGGGATTTATGTGTTTGCCGGGTCCGGCGCATGGGTCTCCGCAGGGGGAGAGGGCCAGTTCTTTGGCTTTTCCGCCGATCCGGGCTATCTTTTCTCGATAGGGGTTGGGCCAACGGGTATCTCTTCCTGGCTAAGTGTCGTCTCCATGGCGCATACGGTGTTCTTCCCAATCGTCTCTGTTGTTGTGGCGGGGACGCTATTCGGTGATGCGACGAGCGTGTCGGCAAGGGGAGTTTCGATTGCTCGGGGCTTCCGCAGCTGGCAGCTGTTTGCGGCAAAGACATTGGCTTGCGAAGTGTATACGCTGTGCCCCTACATCGTGTTTACTCTCGGTGTCGCTGCGGTCTTTGCCGTGTGCTCCGGAAGCGGTCTAGACAGCCTTACGGTTGGTAATGTGACCTCGGCACTCCTGTCGAATATCGTTATAGACGCCGCTTATACGCTGATGGTTGCGGTTGCATATGAGGTGTTCAGGATCAGATCTCTTGTGTCGGGAGCCTTGCTGGTCGCAACGTTCGCGGGCCTTGTTATCGCGATGAGTTTCCCAACCGTTTTACCCCCGGTTCACATGGCTTATTGGATGAGGGCGTGCGGGGCTGCCGGCGGGACGGTCCTGATGGCTGCATGCGGCCATGCGGTCATCGTGTCGCTCGCATGTCTATTGCTGCTTTCGTGCAGTTTTTATCGAAGAAGGTAGTGCGCTGGCGTATGCGCAGCGTCTGAGGGTCGATATGGATTTGGTTGGAAATGGAGATGGTGCGAAGTGAAACTGTCGCAATTTAATGTGGTGCATGAACATAACGGAAGTCTTCTTATCATGAATGCGCGAACCGGCGGCATCCTGTCGTTAAATCCGGAATACGCGCAGAAATTCAAAAGGATTCAAGAAGGGGACGTTCGGGATGCCGATGATCTTGTCGCGGAGCTGATAAGGGGAGGCATCCTAGTCAATGAGGAGAGGGACGAGCTTGGGGAGATCAGGTTGCAAAGTCGCGCCGCGCGCTTTGCGAATACTGCTCTGTCCCTTACCATTGCGCCAACGATGGCTTGCAACTTTTGCTGTCCCTACTGCTATGAAAAGGGACAGGCGTACACGACGATGGGCGAGGAGGTTTTGACACAGCTCTCCAAGTTCGTGAAAGATTACTATCCTGGTATCGCAAGTCTCTCAGTTGGATGGTACGGCGGCGAGCCTCTGCTCGGAATGAAGATGATCGAACGGATTACGTCGGATCTGAAAGATGTCGTGGGGCCAACGTGTGAATATTCCGCATCGATAGTGACAAATGGCTATCTGCTGACGCCTGATGTTGCAAGGAGGCTCGCGGCATGTGGTGTGACGAGCGCGCAAGTGACTATAGATGGATCGAAGTCGGATCACGATTCGAGAAGGATTCTTCACGACGGAAGCCCTACATACGAACGTATTCTCAAGAACGTCAAAGAGTGTGCCGACATCATCGATATTTCGATAAGGAGCAACGTCGACAAGACCAACATCGAGGCCGCTCAAGAGCTATTGGATTATCTCGAGCTAAATGGCCTGATGAATAAGGTTCACTTCTATTTAGCCCCTGTTGACGATATCAATCAGGTATGTGCGAACGACAGCCACTGCTTTACTGTAAAAGAGTTCTCGTATGAGGAGACTGAGTTTTATAAAAGGGCAATTGCGCGGGGCTTCAAAGTTCAACCTTTTGGTGGGACGAATTTCGGGATATGTTGCGCCGTTGGAATCAACTCGTACGTGGTTGATCCCGTCGGAGATTTGTATAAGTGCTGGGATGACATTGGAATGAAGGAGCGGAGGGTCGGAACTATTTTCGAGCCGCCAATGTTGAGCAAGAACATGATTAACTGGATGGCATATGAGCCGGATGACCCGGAATGCCAAGAGTGCTTTGCTTTTCCCATGTGCATGGGAGGGTGCCCCAACCACGCCTTAAACGGTGAGGGGAAACGTTGCGTTTCCTTCCGGTATGATGCCGAGCAAAAAATGCTGCTCTCCCAGATGATGAATACGGCAAAACGGGGTGCGGGGCAAAATGAGGCTGATGCTTAATCTCTGTAGAAAATATATACTGGGCGGTCGATTCTACGCCTATCTTGTCGTAACAGTTTTGGTCGGGCTGCTTGCGCTTGCGGGTCCCTTTCTTACCGGCATAGTGGTAAACCGATTGGCGATGCCGGCCAGCGCCGATCTTGCCGCCGTTCTCGTTTGTTGCCTTATTTTGGTTGCGGTCCAAGCGGTTCGAGCGGGACTAGTGTATTGCTCAGAGATGCTGTACATCAACCTTCAGTCGCATGCGGGGTTCGGCTTAAATGCGGATACGCTTGAGCACGTGAAGCACCTTCCCCAGGCATTCTTCGAGGGCTTCAACGCGTCGTATTATAACCAGCAAATCAATCACGACGCTAATGACCTTGTCATCTTCGTAATCAACTCGGTTGTGGGGGTTTCAAGCAACGTTATCACCCTTTTGTCCGCCCTGTTTGTTCTCGGTAGCCTGAATATCAAGTTGAGTGTGGTCTGCCTTGTTCTTGCGGCAGCGAGTGCCGCTTTTTATGCGGTTTCACGCGCAAGGCTGTTTGAGAGAAGTTTTGACGTACAAGAGCAGAGCGCGAGGTTTTTTTCCTGTCTACAAGATCAGTTGGAGAAAGTTGATTTCATCCGCAAACATGCTTTGTTCGATAGGTCCCGCGCTGTACTGGTCGAAGCTTTTAATGGGCTCTATCCAACGATGAGAGCAAATCAGGAAGTAGGGTCTAGATTTACCTTTGGCAACGCGTTGGTCGCTTCCGCCGCTCAAGGATGTCTTCTTGCTGTGGGCGCGGTTGAAGTGATGGGCGGGAGACTGTTGCCTGGTTTTCTCGTGACTGCTGTTGGATATTATTCGAACTTAAGCTCAGCGGTACAGTATTTGTTGGGCTGGGGAAGGGATTACCAGACTAATCGCGTATGCTATGAGCGGCTGAAAAGAATTTGGGATGTCCCGGTGGAAGCGAATGGCAAATTGGCGCTTGGTCCGATTGAGGAAATCCGTCTAGAGAACATCAAGCTACGTTATCCAGGGGCGGAAAGGGTCGCGTTAAGCATTGAGGGGCTCGCGTTTTCCAGGGGTCGGCTATATGGAATCTCGGGGCCGAATGGTTCGGGGAAGAGCTCGCTGCTGTCAGTGATATTGGGGCTATATCCAGATGACACAGAAGGGGCCGTTCGCTACAACGGGGTGTCACAGCGTTGCATCGATCGATATGCATTGCGGCGGTGTCGAGTCAGCATTACGGAGCAAGAACCCCCTATCGTTGAGGGGACGATTCTCGATAATCTTACGCTGCTTTCTGATGATTACGAGATGGATAAGCTGAATCGGATGCTTGTCATATTGGGGCTAGACGAAATGGTTGCTTCTGTGGAGAACGGGGCAACGGCGATGCTTGACGGCGGGAAAGGAGGGGTGTCCGGCGGCGAGAAGCAAAAGATTGCAATTGTGAGACAGCTGTTGAAATCGCCGGACGTTATGCTTTTTGATGAACCGACCTCAGCACTTGATGCGAAGAGTCGAGGCGCGCTGATCAAATTGCTTCATGAAATTAAGAGAGACCATATTGTAATCGTTGTCACTCATGACGAGGAGATGCTTGCCGCCTGTGACGAGGTCATTTCGACGGCTGGATGATTATCGGATTGTGGCGTTGAAGACCAAGAAACTTGAAATGGCGTGGGCTCTGGGTAGGTCTCCACGGGTACGCCGTCGGTGCTGTACTCGACCGCCCGGCAAGAAGGTTTTATAGCGTGTTTCCCCAGAGAGGTCCCTTTGTCCGGTAGTGGCGAGGGGAGCCTCTCTTTTGCTCACCTCTTGCGGCGGAGGGGGACACCATGCGCCTATGCAGGACAAACTGCGCGTTCTTGTCGAATGATGGGCTATGTGTAGAGATGATGGTCTCGGGTAGAGGCCGTGTCGCGCTCGGCTGCGATGAGCCAGGCAATTCAATCTTCATCCGGGAGGGCCTTGGCAAGACAAGCAGGGCGAAGACCTTGGCGACGTTCGGGAGCCGTGTGGCGCCCGGCTCCGCGCTCATCCACGACATGGAGCCGGGCGCCACACGGCTCCCGTCAACAATCTGTCACTGAAGAGCCAGCACTACAACGCGAAGCTGCTCAAGGGCGTTCCCGACGGCCAGAACCCGCTGGGGCCCGTGAACCGGATGCGCTACTTCATGCAGTGCTTCCTGAGGGCTCATCCCGGCTCCAACCGGGACGACATGCGGGGCTGTGGCTATGAGTCCGCCCGAGGACAAGCTTGAGAAGGTCGCGATGGTGCTCGATCGGGCAATGCGATACCCGAAAACGCTCAGGTTCAGGCAGTTCTATGCAAGAAAGCCCAGTTCAGATGAGTTCGACGAGCAATATTTATCAACACAGTGCAAGGGGGGATTATATTTGTATTTCATCCGTGTTGAGCTTCACACGGTGCGCGACTCATCGCAAACTGGCGGGCGCAGCGGAAAGAAAACCGACTGCAGACGAACGATCGATATCGGGAGCAAATAGCCACCGGATGCTTTTCGGTCTCCTACGCGTCGACCTCCGCGATTTCTTCTGCGTCTCGCCAAGTTGAAAGGAGCGATGTCGAAAACTCCTTTTCGGTTAGCGTCAAGACATCCTTCACGCAAAAACCTTTCAATTTGTCAGGAAGCCCAAAACGCGCTTTTTTCCTAATCGAGCTGGCAACCCGCTTCAACGCGGTCTTGTTCTTGTCCTCGTTGTATACCAAAACAAAGACGCAGTGCTCGCGAAACCATCTCGTCCTCTTTCCCCACAGGTCCGAGCAGATCAAAACGCTGTCCTTGCACTTCTCGATGAGGGCGTCCCTTTGGCCAAGATTGATACCAAGCTCTTCGTCATCCTTGGGATTGAGCCTCTTCCCCAGCGTCTCCTTCAGACTGCCGTTTTTAAATTCGACTAGATATAACGTTTCCCGATCGCAATACAGCGCATCGGCGGAGCGCGGGAGTTGCATCCACCTATTGACCTTCTTGCAGTAGCATTCTTTAACAGAGTCAAAATTGACAACAGGCAAATCGTCATCCACAAGAGAGACGCTCCCGTCTCTGGATGTTTTGGAGATGGTCGACGTGCAGTCCCTTAGGATACAGGTCCTGCAACGGGAGCAACCATCGCTGCCATCTGGCACCGCGGGAGAGTTCGGATGAGGGCAGGAGGCGCACAGGTCGCTACTCAAGGCCGTACTCCTCCCTCTCAAGCGTATCAAAAGGAGCCGCCAGCTTCTCGTAGGCGACCTCAGTCGAGCCGGTTATATCGGCAAAGCGAGAGCGTCCATCAGTGCAGGTCTCCGCAAGATAATATGAGCACAATCCATCAACAGCGTGCTTCTTAGAATACACTTCGATCGCATTCAGGAAATATGGACTATGGGTGCTCATTAAGACGTGCATCCCGAGCTCTTTCTGGAGCAGCACGATTATCTCGGCGAAGGCCAGCTGCCATGCAGGATGAAGATGAATCTCGGGTTCATCGAGGATAATAGTCCCTCCGGCATCTAGCGCGCCGGACTTCAAGAGCACCTTCATGATGGCGAACGTCTTCAAGCCAGCAGAAAGGTTCCCAGGCTCCAACCCCCGAGCGAAGCCCTCTTCGAGATACGTAAGGTGACCGCGACTTTCGCTCCTCTCGAAATGCCCCGGACATAAGGAGGAAACCTTGTCCATGAGAACCTTCAGGTGTCGCTCCTTCGCGATCTCTTCGAACAGCGAGGACTCGCTGTCATCGTTACGGATGGTCGCCTGAATCAAATCTTGCCGCAGCTCCTCCTGGTGTCCAAGGAGGGGCTTGAACCGAAAAGCGGGGCCGTAGGGTCCTCCGAGAGAATCGATCAGGAACGGGTCGTCCAGATAATGCGCCCTGAATCGCAAAACCCTCCTATCGTGCACCTCCGCCACCTCGTCACTTGCAACCAAGAAAACCGTAGATGCGTCCTTTATCTGGAGTTCGACCTTCCCGGGCTCTTCGCCGAAAACCGAATTGATCTGGCCGTTGAACTCGCTTCGGAACCTGTTTGTCGCAATCGCACGAAATACCTCATCATCGGAGATATCCATGATCTCGATAATCTGATCGGCAACTCCTGCTACGCCATTCGTGAAATCGGATTCGATCTCACGGGAGATCTCCTCCCCGTAATACTCCTTTATCTCATCAATAAGCTCGTCCCTCGTGCACTCGCCCGAAAAAACCCTGTCGATGAAACTATTCATTCTTCCAGCAGTTCGCCTGTGGCGAGACGTGGAGTCGAGAGGGCTTCCCACATATGCCTTCCTGATGGCGCGCTCAACACTATTGCGCCTCATGCGGTCGATTTTGTTCTCCGAATCGGACATGCTGTTGAAGGCCGCATAAAGCGCTTTTCCAACCGTGCTTTTCCCCGTCCCGTTCTCCCCGGCGATCACGGCAATACCATTAATCTCGATATCGGCCTCAGCGACCCTGCCGATGTTTTTCATCTTGATTTTCAATGCATATCACCAGCTCTAAACTCGCGAGACTCAATAGCTCGATTATCGCACAGAGAGATCGACTTCTCGAGGACTCCCTAAATGGAACGCGCGGTGAGGACATGGCTCGCCGCCGTCCGCTTCGCGTTCGCGCGGGGGAAGGTGACGACCAGGGACCTCTCCGGGCTCATCGAGAGGAGCGCCAGATTCTCCTCGTCCATTTGAACTGTATCGTATTCAAGGACACTTGACTTAGAGGAATGGCGTTGAGCGGCGATAATCGTTTCAGCGCCAAAAAGAAAGGAGTGTCAGTCATGGCAGACGGGCCCTCCTACACAGCGGGGTACCGCGCCGAGGCCGCAGACTTCGCCGCCGCGTCGGGGAAGCCCATCGCCCAAGTGGCAGCCGACCTCGGCATCAACGAGAAGACCCTGGGAAGATGGGTGACGGTCAGGAAGAAGGAGCTGACCAACCACCCGGTCGCGGCGGCCGCAAGTGCATGCGCGAGCTCGAGCTCGAGAACGAGTTCCTAAAAAGCCCCGACCTCACATTGGAGGCCGGGGCCAGTAGATTTTTGGGACATGTCTAGAAATCTACCCATGCAGGAAGCGGCATGTGCCGAGCATGTCGCGTGCTAGGTTTTGAGGCATGCCACAAAACCTAGCACGGGGGAGTGGCTACTCGGCGTCGGCGAAGCCGTTGGGGTTATGGCTCTGCCAATTCCAGCTGTCGCGGCACATGTCCGCGATGTCGTACTGGGCCTTCCAGCCCATCATGCGTTCGGCCTTGGAGGCATCGCACCAGTTGGCGGCGATATCGCCGGCACGGCGCTCGCGAATCACGTAGGGCAGCTCCTTGCCGCAGGCCTTGGAGAAGGCGGCGACGACCTCGAGTACCGAGGTGCCGGTGCCGGTGCCCAGGTTAAAGATCTCGACGCCGGTCTTGCCGTTCATCCAGTTGAGGGCGGCAACGTGACCGGATGCCAGGTCGCACACGTGGATGTAGTCGCGCACGCCGGTGCCGTCGGGGGTGGGGTAGTCGTTGCCAAAGACCTGAACGGCCTCGAGCTTACCGACGGCGACCTGGGCGACGTAGGGCACCAGGTTGTTGGGGATGCCCTTGGGGTCCTCGCCGATCAGGCCCGACGGATGGGCACCGATGGGATTGAAATAACGGAGCAGCACGACGTCCCACTCGGGGTCGGCGGTGTGGACGTCCATGAGGATCTGCTCAATCATCCACTTGGTCCAACCATAGGGGTTGGTCGCGGGCTTCTTGGGGTCTTCCTCGGTGACGGGCGGATTGTCCGGATCGCCGTAGACGGTCGAAGAGCTCGAGAAGATGATGGACTTACAGCCGTGGTTGCGCATGACATCGATGAGCACCAGGGTGTTCTCGATATTGTTGTGGTAGTACTCGACGGGCTTGCTCACCGACTCGCCAACGGCCTTAAAGCCGGCGAAGTGGATGACGCGGTCGATCTGGTGGGTATCGAAGATCTTGTTCATCGCATCGCGGTCGAGCACGTTGGCCTCGTAGAAGGTGAGGTTCTTGGCGGCCTCGTCGCCCACGATGGTCTTGACGCGGTCGATGGCAACGGCGCTGGAGTTGGAGAGGTCATCGACGACGACAACCTGGTAGCCACCCTCGAGCAGCTGAACGACGGTGTGCGAGCCGATAAAGCCGGCGCCGCCGGTAACGAGGACGCAGGTGTCTTTGGGGTCGAGTGCTTTGGACATGTAGTCTCCTATCGAATCAGGAACACTTCTTGAGGGGAGTATAGCGCAGCTGGGGGCGCCCAAAACACGCGGGGCAGGAAAACCAGAGGATTGATGTTAACGTACTCATAGGGTGTTATTTGCATAATCCTTACCTTTGGTGTGGGACGTATTTGCGAGCCGCTGACCATGCTTTTCCAGCCGTTCGTGGAAATAGTTGGGACAAGCGCGATGTGCGTTAATATGTTTGAGTTGAGCGACATATAAATAAGCATGTAACGGAGTACATATGTCACCAAACAACGATTCCATCTTTACGCAGGAGCTTTCGCGCCGCACTGCCCTTAAGGCTCTTTTCGGCGCCGCTTCTGCGGCTGTTCTTTTTGGCCTGCCCGCCCGCGCCCATGCGGCTGAGGCCAGTCAAGAAACCACCGACAAACTGAATGCCGCCCAGGCCCAGCTCGACGAGGTCCAGGCTCAGCTCGACAGCATTGCCAATGAGTACGCGGCGCTCGCCAACAAGAATGCCCAGACCCTCAACGACATCGAGAATGTCCAGGGCAAGATTGACGACACGCAGGCCCAGATCGATGAAAAGAAGGCCGAGCTCAAGAAGAAGCGCAACGACCTTTCCGATCGCGTGGCCGCCAGCTACAAGTCCGGCGGTACGAACATCCTGTCGCTGCTGCTGGCCTCTGGCTCGTTTGAGGAACTCGTCGCCAACGCGCATTACGTTGAGAAGATCAACAAGAGCGACCGCGATGCCATCGAGGATATCCAGACGATTCAGGCTGAGCTCGACGCGCAGAAGACCGAGCTCGAAGCACAAAAGGCCAACCTGGAGAAACTCAAGGACCAGCAGACGGCTCAGATGCAGGATATGCAGGCCAAGCAGCAAGAAGTCCAGACCGTGCTGAACGGTCTTTCCGACGACGTCAAGGAGCTCATGGCTCAGCGCGATTCCGAGATTCTCGCTGCCGCCCAGGCCGAGGAGGCCGCTAGGAAGGCCGCCGCTGCCGCGGCCGCCGCGAACAAGAACAATTCCTACTCGGGTGGTTCGAGCTCGGGCGGTGGATCGTATGCGCCCGGAACTCCGCAGCAGAATGCCGGCTCGGGCAAGCAGCAGGCCGTCGTCAACGCGTGCTACTCCACGCCTTCGCCGGGTCAGAACTGGTGCGCGGCGTGGGTTACCAATGTCTTCCGCAATGCCGGCGTGGGCTATTTTGGCGGCAACGCGTGTGACATGTTCAACGCCTGGTGCTATAGCTCCGACCGCTCGGCGCTGCAGGTGGGCATGATCGTGGCCGATTCCTCGCACAGCGGCACGGGTGCTCCGGGCCTTATCTACGGTCATGTGGGTATCTACGTTGGCGGCGGCATCGTTATGAGCAACGAGGGTGCCATTACATCGAAGTCGCTCGATTCGTTCATTAGCTTTTATGGTACTGGCTCTGGCGTGCGTTGGGGCTGGCTCGGCGGCATTGCGCTGTCGTAGCTGCGGCTTGAAGCTGGTTGGTCCATGGCTGCCCGGAAGGCATTAGGTTGCCTGCTCGGACAGTCCTGCTCGCACGGAGAGCACATTAAGTGCTCTCCGGCTCGTGCGGAACTCGCGATCAACCTAATGCCTTCCGGGCAGCCACGGACCTCTCGGATCCAATGCGTCACACACCGGACTGGTTGTCTGAATAAATATGGCGAAGGCCCCTTTCGGGGCCTTTTTTAAATGAATTTATCGACTCCGTGGACTTCGGTTTTGGAATTTGGAGCCGACGGCTCACCAAAGTGGAAAATGAAATATAACCTAGCTGCAATAATCGCCTTGTTGCGAACTCGAACTGATCATGTTGATTTAAAATAGCCGCAATTTGCAATTGTCGAGCGGTGCGTTGGGTTGGAGCTGCTGCTGGTCCTATATGGATTGCGGTCTTGCGCCCCGATGTCCAAATAGGTCTCTCTAGACGGGAAGTTGCTCATGGACACCATATATGACGGAGACGACTGGGTCGATCATTATAGTTGGCGACTAGTCGGCTCGGATGACAATGGGGATGTGGTGTTTGATGGACTATGTCCAAAGCATCTCCATCCTTTTGTTTCGTCGTTAATTGAGAGTTCCGCTCGTGTTGCCCCCTACAGCTCGGCGTCGCTTCATGATACGGACGTTTTGAAGACCATAAGGGAATCAATTGACGAGGGCACGATGAGCAGCCCGCTGTTTTCTCAGCTTGTGGGGCTAGATGAGATTGGCTCGAAACGACTGCTTGCGGGCGAAAAAGTGGAACTCACTTATCGGTCGATGATTTCAATCCTGCGGCTAGCCGATGTTCTTCGCAAATAAATGATAACGGGACAAGTGAGCTAGATCACTTGTCCCGTTATTAATTAAAGTGGATCGCGGTGGGCAGGCTATAAAAATTCGCCGACTCGGTGGACTTCGGGTTCGAGGTCTACGTCGAATTGGTCTTTGACGGCTGTTTGGATGTGGCGGATGAGTTCGTCGACATCGGCGGCGGTGGCGTGGTCGGCGTTGACGATGAAGCCGCAGTGCTTTTCGCTCACCTGCGCGCCGCCAATGGCGTGTCCTCGCAGGCCGGCGTCCATGATGAGCTTGCCGGCAAAGTGGCCCTCGGGGCGCTTGAAGGTGGAGCCGGCACTCGGCATGTCGAGCGGCTGCTTGTCCTCGCGGCGCTGGCGGTAGTCGTCCATGTCGGCCTTGATCATCGCGGCGTTGCCCGGGGCGAGATTGAAAGTGGCCGAAAGCACGATGAAACCGTCGTCGGCAATGCGGCTCTTGCGATAGCCCAGGTTGAGCTCATCGACATCGAACTCGATAATGCTGCCGCTACCGCGGGTGCCGTCGTCGAGCATGCGTGCGGGCTTATAGACGCGCACGGACTCCAGCACATCGGCCATGCAAGCGCCGTATGCTCCGGCGTTCATGTAGCAGGCACCGCCGACCGATCCGGGAATGCCCGAGATGGGCTCCATGCCGGTAAGGCCGGCCTCGGCTGCCGCGGCTGCGACATCGGAAAGCAAGGCGCCGGCTGCCGCCGTGACGTGCGTGCCGTCGACCGTAATGTCGGAGAGGCCCTCGCCAAGCGCTACGACGACGCCGCGGATGCCCTTGTCGCCGACGAGCAAGTCGGAGCCGTTGCCTACGATGGTGAGTGGTAGATTGCAGCGATAGCAGGTATCGAGCGTGGCGACGAGGCCCTGCTCAGTATCGGGCGTGACAAAGACGTCGGCCGGACCGCCGATCTTAAACGTGGTGTGCTCGCGCATGGGCTCGCTCATCAGCACGTTGTCCTCGCCGGCAACGCCAGCGAGCGCGCACAGCAGGTCCTCGTTAAAAAAATCGTTCTCGTGCATACGAATATCCGCCTTTTGGTGGTCGTTGTCATCAATCGATTGCAATATACCCCACCCGGACGGATTTGGTGCGCTGGCGGCGATAAAACAGCCGTCCACCGGATTGGTAAAGTGTTTATCACCGAGGTAGAGGGGTAGTCGCTATACTTTCAAGAGATTGCGCGTAAACCCGGAAGGAGCGAGATGGCCAACAAAGTCACCCTCAAGCAGATCGCCCAGGAGGTGGGGCTTTCCCCCTCGTCGGTCTCGCTTGTTCTCAATAATCGGCCCTGTCGCATCTCGGAAGAAAACCGCAAGCTCATCAAAGAGGTCGCGGCGCGCAACCACTATGTTCCCAACCAGATCGCGCGCAGCCTGGTCATGCGCGAGTCGCGCACGCTGGGCCTTATCGTTCCCAACATCGAGAGCCGATTTTTTGCCTCGCTCGCTGGCAGTCTGGAAAAGCGCTGCCGCGAGGACGGCTACGCGCTCTTTATTACCAGCTCGGGTGGAAGCGCCGAGGACGATCTAGAGCTCCTGCGCCAGTTGGTGACGCGCGGCGTCGATGGTGTGTTCTTGGTCGTGGGCGACGAATTCTCGGACGACCGCGCTTTGCGCGAAGAAGTCAGCCATCTGCCCATCCCGGCGGTAATGGTTGACCGTGCCATTGAGGGACTCGAGTGCGACAAGGTGATGTTCGACCACGAGATGGGCGGCTATATGGCCACTCGCTATCTAATCGAGCAGGGCCACCGTCGTATTGCCTGCTTGGTTAATGCGCGCCGCTCCAATACGGGTCGCAAACGACTTGCCGGCTATGAGCGTGCGCTGCGCGAGGTGGGGCTGCCCATCGATGCGCGCTTGGAGTTCGAGAGTGAGTATTACATTCCGAGTGCCTACGAGGCCTCGGAGGCGGTGCTCGCAACTGACGCAACTGCTGTGTTCGCAAGCTCGGACAACATTGCGCTGGGCCTGCTCAAGCGCCTGCACGAGATGGGGAAGAGCATTCCGGGTGACATTTCAGTCGTGAGCTACGACAACTCGGCGGCCGACGTTCTCTTTGAGCCGGCGTTGACCGCGATCGAGCAGGACCCCGGCGTGCTCGCCGAGCATGCTTTTGGCTGCATGTCCAAGCGTCTTGCCGGTAGGGGCGGCAGGCGTGCCGAAGAGGTCGTTCTGGAGCCGGAGCTTATCGTTAAGGACAGCGTGCTCGATCTTACCGAATGTAGCTAAGCGTACTTGTTTGTTTGCATAGATTGCATGCGGAGTGTCCGCTATTTGCCGGCGGGGCCGGGGTGCCTGCCTTGTTTTGAGAAGTTCGCGGAGCCCACTTCTCAAAAC
>NZ_QROG01000026.1:0-30748 GCF_003474585.1 Collinsella sp. AF39-11AT
CCGAGACGGTCCCGGGCTGACAATTTCGACTGTAATGGACGTTCTTGAATGACTAGTCGTTAAAGAACGTCCCCAACGACTAGTAGCCACAAAAGCGGGCAACAGGCGCGAGCGGCTGCTCGCGAAAGACGCGCTCGACGGCGGCGCGGTATTCGTCGACCTTTTTGGTCTTGCGCACGAGCTTGTGCACGGTAGCGGGATCGGCGAAGGCACATTTGGCGTAGAACCACCATTCCTTCATGCGAAAGACCGCGTTGCCCCCAATCTCGTCCGCATAGGCCGCAAACAGCGTGTCGTGGAAGCGCTGCAACTCGGCAGCCGTGGCGGCAGAGCCGCCCTTAACCATGCGAGCCAGCGCGGGATTCGCGAGCAAGCCGCGCCCCAACATTACGTGGCGTGTTCCGGGATAGGCCCCCACCAGCGCATCCATGTCCTCAAGATCAAAGATGTCGCCGTTATAGGCCACGGGAAACGGCGCCCGCTCCAACGTCTCGCCGTAAAACTCTTTACGCGGCGAGCCCGTATAACGGTCCTTTTGCACGCGCGGATGCACGATCAGCTCTGCCAGCGGCATGCGGCAATAGAGGTCGAGCACGCGTTCGTACTCGTCATCGCTTTCCAACCCCAGCCTGGTCTTGACCGACACCGGCAAGGGTGAGCGTTCGCACACGTCGCTCAAGAACACCTCGAGCTCATCCAGGTTGCGCAGAAAGCCCGAACCCTTGCCTTTGGCAACAACCGTACCCGAGGGGCAGCCAAGGTTGAGATTGACCTCGCGGTACCCCATCTCGGCGAGCACCTGCGCCGCCCACACAAACTCGTCCGCATTCTTGGACATCAGCTGAGGTACTACGTTAAGCCCCTGGTTATTGGCAGGATCGACCTCTTTAAACGCCTTGCCACCAAAGCGGTTGCCCACCCGCGGCGGCGGCAAAAACGGCGTGTAATAACAATCGAGCGCGCCAAAGCACTCCGCATGCACGCGACGGAACACATGCCCGGTAATCCCCTCCATAGGGGCCAGCGATAAATTCATCAACATCCACTCTCAAATCAATGTGACAAAGGGACAGTCCCTTTGTCACATCCCATTCAAGCGGTTCAGGAACTCTTCGCAGGCGCGAGAACGCAGGCGATATTTTTTCCACACCAGATACGATGCAATGGTGAAGGGGCAAAAGGGCAGTCCCTTTGCCCCAAGTGCCGGCTACCGGACGCAAGCTAGTTGCCGTTCGCGAACGCCGCCCATATTTCGAGGTCTAATGCTTTTCCCGAGAAGTGAACGGCTGTATTTGGACCCCCGAAGCATTGACATTTTTAGGCGTCAAAACCGCAGGATTTGACTGGCAAAATCGCAGGAAATTGCACGCCAAAAGTGTCGATGCTTCGGGAGTCCGTTTTCACTCGTTCACTTCTCGGGAAAAGTATTAGACCTCGATTCCGCAGTCCCCGATGTGACAAAGGAACAGTCCATTTGTCACATTCAGAATTGCCCCCCCCCCCCCGCAATAGCTCATCGATGGCGGGATTCTCTATACTGGGTCACATATGACGGTATCGCGCCAAAGGAGAACGCCGTGACCACGTCGCAGATATCCCTGCTCGCGCTCATCTTGGTTGGGGGCATCGGCATCCTGCTTATCGGAGTGAGCGCGCTCATGAAGGCCGCCGCCCGCAAAAAAGCCAAGGCCTGTACCGCCGTGACCATGGGGACGGTCATCGACCATCGCTTTATGGGTGAAGGCAGAATGAATCCCGTTTTGGAATACACCGTCGACGGCACGCAATACCGCGCGAAAAAACAATTCCGTGGCATAAAGACCAAAAGCTTGTCGGGACTCCCCATCCGCACGCAAGCCACCGCCTACGAAGACGCCAAGGGCTGGCTGCACGTGCAGACAGGCCCCATCGCCCGCCTAGGCACCCTCGCGGAGCAGCTTTGGCCCCTCGGTAGCCAAATGACCGTGTACTACAACCCCAGCAACCCAGACAAAAGCTATGTCGAACGCCCCATCGTGGGCAACTTTGCCACACTGATGTTTAACATCGCAGGCTTCTTGCTCATCGCGATGAGCATCTTGCTCTATGTTCTTATCCAGCGCTAGCTCAAACTGATGCGCCCCGCGCCCCATGCGCCGCAACGACCGTTACGACACCAAGGATCAGCCATGGCAACACTTTCCGAACAAGAACGTAAGCGCATCCAGCGATACTGCATCTGTCCCAAGGTTGCCGGCGCGGCGCTTGCCATGGCATTCGTGCTGCCCTTATTGATTATTCCTTTCGAAATGATCGACGACATCGTCTTCCATCACGAAGGCTTCCAAGAGACGGGCATGATGACCGCCTTGGTGCTCACCGCCATCGAGCTCGTCATATTCTGCTACTGTGCCCTCGCGCCGCGTTTTGGCATGCGCGGCAAGCAGTGGAAGGAAATGCAGAACCGGCTCGCCATCGAGCAGAGCGAGAAAGACCGCTCGGCACAAATCGCAGGCGTTGTTGGCACGCAGGCCGCCGCACGCCTGCTCAAGAACAGCGACAACGAGACCGCACGCAACCTGGGCGGCGCGGCAGAAGTCGCCGCTGCCGTAGGCGCCGTCGCCACCGCGGCAGACGTGCTTGCCGAAAGCTTCGCCAACGCAAGGGCCATGGCAGAGGCCTGTGGCGTGCCTGTCCCCCGTGCAAAGAAGTGGGTCGTCGCGCTTGTGGCGCTGCCCCTCGCGATCGTGTGCGGCGCCTATATCCCGCAGCTGGCGCAGGGAAACATCGAGATGCAGGAGAACGCCGCGGCCGCGGCCGAGCAGATCGCCATCGCACGCAAGGCATTAGAGCCCTCATGCGAGTACGTGTCCGCCGATGACCCCTACGAGCGATATCAAGATTACGGCTATCACGTCCGCAGCTATCTGCACGACGGCGACTCCGATGCCCAGAAGACCTATACGTACCTGGATTTTGACAACAAGGGAACGCTCACGGAAGTGAGCTACGCGGCAGAGATCGACCCCGACGCGAGCCTTGAGGACAACCTCGCCCGCATCGAGCTCGACTTGGACGAACTTTCCTCTGTCGTCCAAACCGTAGACGTCAAGACCGTGAGTCCCGAGCTCCTAGCACCGCAAAAGCTCCCCGAAGAGTTTAGGCAGGCTTTTTTGAACGGTTCGCTCTACGAGAGAATCTCCATCAGGACGAGTGACAACCCCATCAAAACGTACTATTCGTTTGACACGGATCCCGAGGATGAATTTGACGAGTACACCCATCCAAGCATCCGTATCACATTGATGGGCAAAACGAGCTAGCCACCCAATGTGACAAAGGGACTGTCCCTTTGTCACATTATTCGGAGCGTAGGGCTTCCACAGGGTCTTTCTTGGATGCGCTGCGAGCCGGCAGCAGGCCGGCAACGACCGTCAGCAGCACCGAAATTACAATGAGCATCAGCGCGTCTTGAACGGGCAGGCTCATCAGGTTGGGCACCTGCTTGGCCGCAAGCGCCCAGGCATTAACCGGAAAGCTCACGGCCACCACGACGACAATGGCAAAGACGCCGGCAATGAGGCCTTCGATAAAGGTCTCGGCATTAAATACGTTGGCCACGTTGCGCTTTGACGCGCCGATCGCGCGCAGGATGCCAATCTCCTTTTTGCGCTCCAGCACGCTGATGTAGGTGATGATGCCGATCATGATGGAGCTCACCACCAAACTGATACTCACGAATGCGATGAGCACCAAGCTGATAGTATTCACGATGTCGGTCACCGAGCCCATGATGATGCCCATGTAGTCGGTATACGAGATTGCCTGCTCATCGTGGCCAGCAGCTTTGACCTGCTTGTTGTACGCATCGATGTAATCGAGCACGCGCTCCTTGGCCTCAAAGTCGCGCGGGAAAATCTTGACCGAAATGGGGTCCGCCTCGTCCGCATAGCCCAACGTGGTCAGATTGTTGTCGTAGGTGAGCTTCGACGCCTTGGCATAGCTCATCATGAGCGAGCTCAGATCCTCGGCGTCCATGTTGAAGTGGATGGCACGAGCAAAGGCGCCCGCATCCACGCGCATGGCGCTCGCCAGGTTGGCAAAACTCGAAGACATCTGCGTCGCCATTTGGTCCATGAACCCTGCCGCACCCGCCTTGAGCTGGGTTGATACCGTCGTCGCAATCTGCTCGCTGACCGCCTTCATCACCTGATCCATAGACTGCTGCAAATACGGAGCCAGCTGCTTTTGCACATAGTCGCCCATCACCTGCTGCAGACGCTCGGCCAAGGCATCGCCGCCCAACGCCTTGAGCTGAGCCAGGCATTGCTGGGCTGCGGCATCATTCTCAAGATACGCCGAGAATGCGGCAGCAAGCTTTGACGCGTCCTTAAGATCTTCGGGCGACAGCGCCTTAAACTGATCAGACTGCAGAAAGCCCTCAAACAGCTGGTTGGCAAGCGTTCCTACCTGCTGCATCTGCTCGGGCGTGAGTTCCAGACCGTCAAAGATGCCCGAGAAATCTGGGGCCGGCGCTTTGGCCATGATGTCGCTGAAGTCGATGTCCTTCCCAACGCCCGAAAGGTCAAGGTCCAGCCCGGACAAGTCGATACCAGAAAGGTCTATACCGCCGGCCGCACCCGAGAGCGCCGACGTATCGAACGAGAACGCACTCTTGAGCGCCGCTTCGTCCACACCGAACATGCTGCCCAAATCCACGCCCTGTTTGGCCTCGCCTTGCAGTTCATCGAAAGACTTGCCCGTAAAGACATCCGTCTCGGGGTGGGCAAGCTGCTCCTGCACGATTTGCGAATCGGCAGCACGCTCCATAAGCTGGCGAGTCAGCGCATGCGTATAGGCAATGCCCGGGGACAATGCGCTCGCGTTTGCCGCCTCGTTGGGTCGCACCACGCCCACAATGCGCACGTCAATACCGTCGGCAACCTTGGCTTTCATAAAGTCGGCGTCGCCAGACATGTCAGTCCACATGCCGGTCTCTTCGTTTTTGCGATAGGCATCGGCCGGCGACAACACCTTAAACGTCGTGGACAGTGCATCGTCGTAGGTAAAGTCGCTGCCGGTCTTGGGCGTCTTGACCTTGCCGTCGGCCGTCATGGCACTGTTAACCAGGTCGTTGAGCTCATCGATATCCAGCGCGCCGATGCTGTAGAGCGTGTAGTCGCCCACCGTTCCGCGGCTCGAAAGCACCATCACGGCCTCGTTGGCGGACGTAGGCCAATGGCCGGCAACGACATCGTACTGGCTGTCGAGCAGGCTCTGGTCGTCAATCATCTCGTTAAAGACCGACGTTCCCATGGAATCCATGCTCACCGTTGCCGCCGAGCTCGCGCCTCCGCTCATGGCCTCGGTCATAGCGTTGGGAACAAGGCGAACGGGCTTCTCGTCGCCCTTACTCGAACGATAGACAACCGGCGTCACGCCGTAACCATACTGAATAGCGTTGACCTCTTTGTCGATACCGTTGCCGCCGTCGTCAAGCCATGCCTTAAAGCTCGTCATATCGTTAGATTTAACACTTGCGAACATGTCCTTTACGGCCGTGACCACAGGGATCTTATCGGTCCCCTGAGCCTTGCCGCCGGTAGCGCCATCGGACGAGTCCTCGCCCTTGGACGCCTCCTCATCCGTGCCCCCCTGTCCGCCCATCATAGACGACAGGTCGTAATCTTGTTTGGAAATCGTAAGCGGGTAGCTTGAGAGCGTGTCCTCCTCGACCTTTTTGATGTAGCCGTTTACGCCGTTGGAGAGCGCCAGAATCGCCGCGATGCCAATAATGCCAATCGAACCTGCAAAGGCAGTCATGGCCGTACGGCCCTTCTTGGTCATGAGGTTTCGGGCAGAAAGCCCCAGCGCCGTCATAAAGCTCATCGAGGTTTTGCGCGTGGGTTTTGCCTCGCGATGTGCGACCGTGGCCACATCAAAGGGGTCGGAATCGTCGGTGACCTTGCCGTCCGCCAGGCTGACGATGCGCGTGGCGTACTGGTACGCCAGCTCGGGATTGTGCGTGACCATGATGACCAGACGATCGCGCGCAACGTCCTTGAGCAAATCCATAACCTGCACGGACGTCGTTGAATCCAAGGCGCCGGTCGGCTCGTCAGCCAGCACAATCTCGGGGTCGTTGATCAAGGCGCGGGCAATGGCCACGCGCTGCATCTGCCCGCCCGAAAGCTGGTTCGGGCGTTTGTCAACGTGCTCGCCCAGACCAACCGTCTCGAGCGCCTTACGCGCACGCTGGCGGCGCTCGGCATGTCCCACGCCCGTGAGCGTAAGCGCCAGCTCCACGTTTTCCAAAATGCTCTGGTGCGGAATGAGGTTGTAGCTCTGAAACACAAAGCCAATGCGATTGTTTCTGTAGGCATCCCAATCGCGGTCGCTGAAATCCTTGGTCGAGATGCCATCGATCAGCAGGTCGCCGGAATCGAAATGGTCGAGTCCACCAATGACGTTGAGCATCGTAGTTTTACCCGAACCCGAGGGACCCAGGATGGCTACAAACTCGTTATCGCGAAAAGACAGGCTTACGCTGTCGAGCGCTACCTGCGTAAACGACTGCGTAACGTACCTTTTGCAAATAACTCTGAGATCCAGCATGGACGGCAACCTCTCTCGCGCGGGCGCGCTCGCCCGCTCCCCCGCCGTTCACGTTCGGCGCGTTTGTCCTACTCTATCCTCATTTTTGGCCGATACCAGTGAGGAATGTAACGAACCGCGCCAAAAAACGAACGGGACAGCACGCCGCATGGCGCACCATCCCGCATATAACATCCCCGATGCGACAAAGAGGCTGTCACTTTGTCACATTCCAATGCGCGCTACTTTTCGAGCCCGCACGGCATAACGTTAGCGCTGCCGCGGCGAGCCTCAGTCACGGCTGCAAAGAAGCGATAGCCGCCCGAGAAGTTAAAGCACTCAAAGCCATGCTGCGCCAAAATGCGGCAAGCAATGTAGCTGCGAATGCCGCTCTGGCAAATCACGTAGACCGGCTTGGCCCGGTCGAGCTCGCTCAGGCGATTGCGCAGATCATCGACGGGAATGTTTACGAAACCATCGATATGCCCGCGCTCATACTCCCCTTCCGTACGAACATCGAGCAGCTGCACGCTGCCATCGCGTGGCAAGTTGGGCTCATCCTCCCAATGCCACTGCGCCAGTATGCCGCGATTGAGGTTCTCGATCATAAAGCCCGCCATATTGACGGGATCCTTCGCCGATGAATACGGCGGCGCGTATGCTAGGTCCAAATCCTTAAGCCTATCGCCGCGCATGCCTGCCTGGATGGCAGTCGCCAGAACGTCGATACGCTTGTCCACACCATCGATGCCCACGATTTGCGCACCCAGCAGGCGCAATCCCTGCTTCTCGAAGACAACCTTCATGGTCATGGGCGTTGCACCCGGATAATAACCCGCATGCGAACCGGGCGACAGGACCACGCTGTCGCAGTCAATTCCCGCCGCGTGTGCCGCCTTTTCGGATAGTCCCGTGCTTGCCGCCGTCAAGTCGAATACCTTGATAACCGATGAGCCCAACGATCCGAGGTAGCAGCTGTCCATGCCGGCTATGACATCGGCGACGACACGCCCCTGCTTGTTGGCGGGGCCGGCGAGCGAAATGACCGCGTCCTCGCCGGTCACCTGATGCGTGACCTGCACGGCATCGCCCACGGCATACACGTCGGCAGCAGAGGTCTCCATGCGGTCGTTGACCACAATAGCCCCCTTGATGCCCAGTTCGAGCCCCGCCTCTTGCGCCAGATGGCTCTCAGGTGCCACGCCAATGGCAAGCAGCACCATATCGGCTCCGATAGGGTCATCGCCCGCAACATGGGTGACAACGCGGCCATCAACTTCCTCAAAACCTGTCACATCGGCCTTGAGGCGCAGATCGATACCGTGCTCACGCACCTCGGTATGCAAAAGGGTCGCCATGTCGTAATCCAGGTTGTTCATAAGCTGGACGGGACGCTGCAGAAGGGTCACCTGGAGCCCCAGCTCGCACAGATTCTCCGCCGTCTCGACGCCAATGAAGCCGCCGCCGATCACGACGGCACTGCTCGGTCGCCGCTCTCGAACATAGCTGTGAATACGCAGCGTGTCCTCAACGGTGCGTAGGCTAAAGATTTTATCCGAGTCGATGCCCGGCAACGCAGGGCGAATCGGCTTTGCACCCGGCGACAGGATGAGCTTGTCATACGTCTCGACAAATTCCTCGCCCGTCAGCATATTGCGAACCTCGACCGTATGCGAATCGGGATGGATGGCAAACACCTCGTGACTCGTCTTGACCGCAATGCGAAAGCGATCCCAAAAGCCCTTGGGAGACTGCAGCGTCAATGCGCTCTCTTCTTCTATCACGCCGCCAATGTAGTACGGAAGCCCACAATTGGCATACGATACAAAACCCGTGCGCTCAAAGATGACAATTTGGGCCTGCTCGTCGAGTCTGCGCAAACGTGCCGCCGCCGATGCGCCGCCCGCGACGCCTCCAACGATAACCACCTTCATAGCTAACGCACCACCTTTCCCGTGTAGCCGCTTATGCCGCCGATATTCTTGACACTGCCATACCCAGAACGCTTAAGAAAACTCACAGCTTGGTTGCTTCGCGCACCGCTCAGGCAATGCACGAAAAGCTGCGTGCCCTTTCGACGTATACCCATGATGCTACCCCGAAGCAGAAAAAGAGTCGCTGTTTCCAGCGACTCCCCTTCAGTTGTCTGTCCCACAGACTTACTGTTCGCTCTTCGCGAGTGCCTGATCGATCAGTTTGTTGAGCGCCTCGCGCTGCTCAGCGGAGTTGATGCCGCCCATGATCGGCTCTCCCACAATGTTACCGTTCTGGTCGATCACGTAGGTGGTCGGGAACGAGTACAGGTTGGAGGTGAACTTTCCGGCCTCGCTGTCCGACTTAAACCAGATGTTCTTATACGTCACGCCCTTCTTGGAAAGCACGTCCTTGGCATCAGCCACCTCGTCTTTATTGCCATCGAGCGTAAAGGAATTAACGCCCACGACCTGGCCGCCCTTCTCGGCAAGCTCCTTGTTGAGCTTCTCCAGATCACCCAGCTCTCCCACGCACGGCTTGCAGGTGGTAAACCAGAAGTTCATGACGGTGACCTTGTTCTTGGAGAACAGCTCGTCGCTGTTTACATCGTTGCCGTCCAAGTCCTTGCCCTTAAAGCTGGGGAACTTCGTCTCCCCGCTCTCGCCGTTGGTCATGCCTGCGGTCGAGGCATCGACGCTCTCCCCCTCGCCGGGCGTGCTGCCGCATCCGGGGAACTCCTTCTCCAGCGCCATGAGCTTGTCCTCGATCTCCTTGACCTGCTGCGCGCCGGCCTTAAGCGTCTTAAGCTCGTCAGCCGCAAACTGATCCTTGGCGCCCTCGATGGTATCGAGCAAGAAGTCACCGTAGTTCTTGCCGTCCTCAATCATGGGAGTGTCTTTGTTGGCCGCAAGGAACACCTTTTCCCATAGGGCGTTATCGCTCGCAAAGATCTCGTTTTCCTTTTGCAGCAGCTGCTGGTACAGCTTGGCCGCCTCCTCGGCGCTCGACGGCTTTTGTGCCACAAGCTCGGCAATCTGCGCATCGCCGCTCGTGGCATCCTTCGCGTCGCCCTTGGGGGCAGAGCACGCCGCGAGAGTCAGCGCCAGCACGGGCAGCATCAACAGAGCCGCAATTTTTGACAGTTTCATGGTTCCTCCGTTTATATCGAAACTTATATAGGTACCTATTTGTTTTCGCAGGCTTGCGTGGACTGCGCGGGTTTGTCGCCAGTCACACCCAGCCCGTAGCGAAAGCTAATAGCATCGACGGGGCACGCGCCCACGCATTTGCCGCAACGAATGCACTCGGCATGGTCGGGCGTACGCGTAACGTCCACGTCCATCTGGCACACCTTGGCGCACTTGCCGCACGAGACGCATTTACAATGATCGACCTGAATCCCCAGCAACGACACCTTGTTCATGAGTGCATAAAATGCGCCGAGGGGGCAAATCCATTTACAGAAGGGGCGGTAGAACAGCACGCTCAGCACCGCAACCGCAATGAGGATCGCGAGCTTCCAGGAAAAGAGCTTTCCCAGCGCGGAGCGGATTCCCGTATTCATGATGGACAGCGGAATCGCGCCCTCGAGCACACCCTGCGGGCAAATGTACTTGCAAAAGAACGGGTCGCCCATACCCACATCGTTAACCACCAAGACGGGCAGCAGCACCACGGCAAACAGTAGCACGGCATACTTGATGTACGTGAGCGGCTTGAGCTTTTTCGTGGAGAGCTTTTTGCTGGGAATCTTATGCAGAAGCTCTTGCAGCCATCCAAACGGACACAAAAAGCCGCATACAAAACGTCCCAGTAGCACGCCGATCAGAATGAGCGTTCCGGTGACGTAATACGAAAAGCTGAACTTAGACGATCCCACCACCGACTGAAACGACCCGATGGGGCACGCACCCGAGGCCGCTGGACACGAGTAGCAGTTAAGCCCCGGCACGCAGACGGCTTTGCCGGCTCCCTGGTAGATACCGCCCTTGGCAAAGTTAGGCAGGTGAATATTGGTCGCAAGCGTCGCCGCCGCCTGAATCAATCCGCGGAATCTCGCCAAAAGATGCGATGCAGTGTTTTTTCTTTTATCCAATTCCGATACACTCCAAGCACAGCCTGATTGCCTTGGCCAGCACGGCATCTGCCTCGCCGCGCATAATTCCAAAGCCAACCATGGCTACCCCAACGATCAGCAAAGCCACCTGCGCCACAGGCTTAATCGCTTTGAACAATCTGACCACTCCTTTCGTTTCGCGACCCATTGGACCATACCGACTATAAAATCCGTGTTAAGCGTGAATGACTATGCAAGGAGAACGTTATGCGCATCTTGGTCGTCGAGGACGAGCGGGCGCTGTGCGATGCGATCGCACGCAGCCTGCGCAACTTGGCCTATAGCGTCGACTGCTGCTACGACGGGCAGCAGGCCCTCGATCTACTCGATGTCGAGACCTTTGATCTTGTCGTGCTCGACCTCAATCTCCCCCATGTCGACGGCATGACCGTGCTCAGGCAACTCAGGACAACTGATTGTGAGACCAAGGTGCTTGTGCTCTCGGCACGTGGCGAGGTCTCCGACAAGGTAGCGGGGCTCGATGCGGGCGCCAACGACTACCTCACCAAGCCGTTCCATCTTGACGAGCTGGCGGCACGTATACGCAGCCTCACGCTCAGGCGCTTTACGCAAAGCGACGTTGTTCTAACCTGTGGATCGCTGAGCTTTGACACCAAAGCGCGCCTCGCCTCCGTGGGCGGCGAGACCCTATCCCTCACGCGCAAGGAGACCGGCATCTTGGAATACCTGATGCTTAACCAGGGGCGGCCGGTGAGCCAGGAAGAGCTTATCGAGCATGTATGGGACAGCAGCGTCAACAGCTTTAGCAACGCAACCCGCGTGCACATCTCGTCGCTGCGCAAAAAGCTGCGCGGCGCGTTGGGGCACGACCCCATCCGCAACCGAATCGGCGAAGGCTACGTTATGGAGGACGGCAAATGAAGCGGCTGTCGCTGCAGTGGCGCATCACGTTGATGACGGCACTGCTGATATGTTCAACCTGCGTACTTATGAATTGCCTGGTTGGCTACTCCGGCATGCGCTACATGGACTCGATCGGCAATGAACTATCGGCGCACAGCAAGGTGGAGGCGGCCTCGCCCAGCTCATTTGACCCGACAAACAAAGAGCTCGACGACGCGCTGACCATCGTCGTGAACGACGCCCAAGAATCGTTTGGCGCGACGAGCTGGTATATAACTGCGGCGGTGACGCTGCTCGGCGGCGTGCTGGCCTACTTTGTAAGCGGACATGCGCTGCGGCCGTTGCGCTTCTTTGCGACGCAAGTCGAGAGCGTGCGGCCCGACAACCTCGCCGACACAAAAATCAGCGAGGACGTGCCCTCTGAACTCAGGCGCTGCAGCGCGTCGTTTAACGACATGATTGCCCGCCTTGACGAGGGATTTTCCGCACAAAGACAGTTTACGGGCAATGCGGCGCACGAGCTGCGCACGCCACTTGCGCTCATGCAGGCCCAGGTCGAGCTGTTTTGCGCCGAGCACCCCGACGTCGACGCCGATACAGCGAGCCTGCTCGGGCTGCTGCAGGAGCAGACCGAGCGGATGACGCACATGACAAAGACCCTGCTCGAGATGAGCGAGCTGCGCAGTGTCCCTTGCAACGATGTGATTGACCTAGCGCCGATGATCGAAGAAGTGCTCACGGACCTGGCACCCCTTGCCGAGCAAAAAGACATCACGCTTACAAGTGAGGGCGACGCGCAAATGATCGGCAGCGACACGCTGATCTATCGGTTGCTGTTCAACTTGACCGAAAACGCCATACGCTATAGCGCGCCCAACTCGACCGTGCAAATCAACGCCTGCGCCGAAGGCGACCGCGTGCTGCTACGCGTGCGCGACCAGGGGCCGGGCATTCCCGAGCAATACCAGACGAGCATCTTTCAGCCCTTCTTTCGCGTCGACAAATCGCGCAGCAGGGCATACGGCGGCGTGGGGCTGGGGCTTGCGCTGGTCTGGGAGATCGCCGCGCTCCACGGCGGCTCCATCGAGGTCGAAGAGAGCTCGGAGCGCGGAACGACCATGCTCGTGACTCTTCCCACTCGCGCACTCGGCTCATTAAAATAACGAACGGGATGGCACGCCGCGTGGCGTACCATCCCGCACATAATATCGAGGATGTGACAAAGGGACTGTCCCTTTGTCACATCTGCTAGTTCTCGTCGCCTACCAGCTGAGTTAGCTTACTCCCACTCGACCGTGCCAACGGGCTTCGGCGTGAGGTCGTAGCAAACGCGGCAAATACCGGGGACCTCGGCGGTGACGCGGGCGGTAATGCGCTTGAGTAGCGCCCAGTCGAGCTCGGGAACCTCGGCAGTCATGACATCGACGGTGTTGATGCAGCGGATGATGCAGGGCCAATCGTAGGCGCGCTTGCCCTCGCGCACACCGGTTGCGCGGAAGTCGGGCACGACGGCAAAATACTGCCAGATGGTCAGACCGGCCTTGTCGATCTCCTCGCGCACGATGGCGTCGGCTTCGCGCAGCGCCTCAAGACGGTCGCGGGTGATGGCACCAAGGCAGCGGACGCCCAGGCCGGGACCGGGGAACGGCTGGCGCTCAACCATATTCTCGGGCAGGCCGAGCTCGCGACCCACGACGCGGACCTCGTCCTTGTACAGCAGTTTGACGGGCTCGCAGAGCTCAAACTGCAGATCCTCGGGCAGACCGCCCACGTTGTGGTGAGCCTTCACGCCGTCTTGGGACTCCAGGATGTCGGGATAGATGGTGCCCTGGGCGAGGAAGCTGACCTCATCGCCAACCTTGCGGGCCTCCTCCTCGAACACGCGAATGAACTCGGCGCCGATAATCTTACGCTTGGCCTCGGGATCCTCGACGTCCACGAGCTTGTCCAGGAAGCGATCTGTGGCGTCAACGTAAACCAGGTTGGCATCCATCTGATTCTTGAAGACGTCGACGACCTGCTCGCTCTCGCCCTTGCGCATCAGGCCGTGGTTAACATGCACGCAAATGAGCTGCTTGCCGATGGCCTTGATGAGCAGGGCCGCGACAACCGAACTGTCGACACCACCGGAAAGAGCCAGCAGGACCTTTTTGTCGCCGATCTGCTCGCGGATTGCAGCGACCTGCTCTTCGATGAACGCCTGGGCAAGTTCGGGAGTGGTGATACGTACCATGTCGTCGGGACGCTTGTTGGGATCCATGCAGAGCTCCTTCTCGGTTCGATGGAAATGCGCCGCGCGTATGCAGACGCACCGTCATATGACCTCATTATATGCAGAACGAGATACGTTTCCCATCGCTGCGACAGAGCTTTTTGCAGGGGCGGCAGTTTTTCTATATCCCAAGGTCAGCTAGACTTCGGTAGCCACCTTGGGAGCATCGCCAATAGACTCTTCCTTTATACGTTCGGCACAATCGTAGGCGATACCCACAAATTCCAGTCCCGAGCAACAAGAGTACAATTGCTGCTAGTGTTGCCAGCTGTTGGGAGATGGAAGATGGACTGCGATGGCTACCCATGCGTTCCCATGCCGTTGATGTGCACCGCCTTTGTGCCGGGGCAGATTGACGCTGCGGTTGCAGGCATTTCCGACCCCGATTCACGCGCCATCGCCACGGCAGAAGCGCTGTACTTTCGCGGACAGGCCGCACTCGCCGCCAAGACGGCGCACCCCTATCTTGACGTCACCGATCCCGCGCTGCGCTATTCCGCATGCTTTATCTGCGGATACGCCAGTCTGTCGCTCAACCGTATCGCCGACGCCCGCCGGTGCCTTGCGGGCATCCTCGATACGCCGGCCGACGAGGAATCGCCCGCCGTCCACGCCACGCATATCCTGTTCGCCTCGGCCGCGAGCGTCCTGCTGCACTTGCCTTCCCCGTATTCTGCCGAAGAGTTTTATCCACTTGCGGCGCACCTACCCGAAGGCCTGCGACTGTTCGCCAGCTACGTGATGGCGCACGCCTTGTATCTGCGCGGCGAATACGGCCGCAGCCTGGGCATGGCGGAAAACGCCCTAATTATGAAACAGGGAAGCTATCCCATCTCGGAACTGTTCCTGCACCTGGCAGCTTCCATGGCATGCATGAGCCTCAAGGACATCGACGCCGCAAAAGCGCATTTTGGAGCCGCTTGGGACATTGCGCGCCCCGACGGCCTTATCGAGCTCATTGGCGAGCACCACGGCCTTTTGCAGGGGCTCATCGAGGCATGCCTAAAAACGCAATACCCTGACGACTTCGCACGCATCATCGAGATCACGTACCGCTTCAGCTACGGCTGGCGGCGCATCCACAACCCCGATTCGGGCGAGGACGTTGCCGACGATTTAACGACCACAGAGTTCACCATGGCCATGCTCGCCTGCCGCGGATGGACCAACGCTGAAATCGCAGGCCATATGGGAGTATCGCCGGGCACCGTCAAAAACCGCCTATCCGGCGTATACGCAAAGCTTGGCATCGGCACACGCGCCGAGCTGGTCGCGCACATGTTGCGTTAGCGACCGGGCTGCCAAGCGCATCGAACGCGTTCCGGAACCCGGCGCTTCGCTCGATCAATTTGGACATTTTGACCCTTGAACGGCACTACCGCCACGAAGCGTCTTCTCGCAAAATTGGATTATTTCCACCGATATTTGCGGGATGGGAGCCCAAGATGCTTGATCGCCGTTCGTTACTTGTTGCTGGAGCGTCCTCGCTGGCGAGCATTATGTTGCCTCGCGTGCCGGGAAGCGAAAATGCCTTCCTGCTGCCGTTCGCGCCCACCGCGGCCTATGCCGACGAAGAAGACCCCTTCAAGGTGCTCGTTCTCTCGCGCACCATGTTTGGTGTGGTCGTGGTCGACGTCGCCAACAAGAATACGCCCATCGCAGGTGCCCAGGTCACGCTCACATCGCGCTATGCCGTAGGCAAGCAGCTAACCGCCACGACCGATGACGAAGGCACGGCCATCTTTGAGGTCGCCCCTCTTTCGGAAGGCTACGTGGACGAGGCAACGCTCCTTGACGCGTACGACTTTAACGGCGGCATCTCCATTAGCATGGCGGGCTACCGTGATGTCGAGATTCCCCTTGCGCGTATCCAGGGCGGCACCGCCATAACCGCACCCACACGTCCGCTTTCCGACGGCGAGCCGTACTTCCGCCAGCTCACGTTCGACGAATGGGACATCCAGTACGCCGACGCCACGTTTATGGCAATGCCAGCGGACGAAGCGGCAAACGACCAGCCCGACACGCACGCTTTTACCGTGCAGGCTCATCTGCCGCAGGGCGGGCAGGCAACATTGCATATCAATAAAGTGATGCCCGCTGCGGGCAGCTCAACCGAAACCGTCACGCAGATTGGTCAGATCAAGGCCAGCGCATCGGGCGCGGATAGTCTGGCGACGTTCACACTCGAAGACAAGTTCCTCGATGCAGCGTCGAGCCTTCTGGAAGAAGGATGCAAGCTGCGCTTTGTCCTCGACTACCAGGGCAAAACCTACACGCTCTCCTCCCCCATGGCCGTTGTTACCGCGCCGGCGGCAAAGGCGGAATCCGGATCGACCACTATCGTCCCCACCACTATGGACCAAGAGATCACTCCGTTTGATTTCCCCGCATCGTTTCCCGGCATCGGTGGTAATAAGTTCACGTGCTGGATGCCCACATTTCCGATCCTCTTCGATTTCTCGTTTGCTGGATACGTGCTGTTTGGCGGAGGATACAAACCAGCCAGCTATATGAACGATTCGGGCAATCCGGATCCGGAGTACTGGAAGAAGTCACCGCGCGAGTCGGGCGCCAAGCAGGCAAACCGCTACCTCGACGAAATGGAGGGGAAGTGGAATCAGTACAAAAGTATGAGTGCCGGTTCGGGCACCGATCCAAGAAACACCAAGCTCCTTCGCCACCATTGACGCCGCTGTTCACGATGGATATCGCCACACAGCTGTACGGCTCGCTCGCCTACGATTGGGTGGGCAAAACCTGGGGTAACAACAACGACCCCGCATACGGCAATATTAAGGCCCTCTTCCAGGTAAGAACTGACCTCAATTGGACCGAGCAGTTTACCCTAGGACCGGTGCCATTTTTCCTAAACGTCAACCCTTGGGTGCTGGCGAAGCTGGCGCTCGCTGTGGCTGCCCACACGCACGGCAGCGGCGCGGCGTTTTTCAAGAACATTTCGCTCGACTATTCCAACACGTCGGGCTCGTTCACCATCCAGATCGGGCTTGCCGTCACCTTTGGAGCCGGCGTTGCAGGCGTCGCTTCGTCTGCCGTGCGCGGTGCCGCATCCCTCACGCTGTTCATTGGGTACGAGAAGGCAGATGGACACCAGCTTCCGCGGCTGCGCGTGGGTGCAGACGTCGATGTCGATGTGATACTCCAGTTCGTAATGTTCAAGTGGACCACCAAGGCTTGGTCGGGGTCGTGGCCCACACTCATCGATTCGTGGAATATGTCGGTGAACAATGGCGACCAGTATGTACTCCAGCGCTCTGAGCTGGCATTGGGTGGAAATACGCCTTATACGTTGGATGCCTGCTTCGGCTCGGCCGGCAACGCCGAGGCAGGTGGTGTGCCGCAGTTTATCGCATCGGCCACCATCGTCACCAACGCCGAGCTGCTCGCACGCGCCGAGGTTAAGGCCACTGCCGTAAACGCCGCGCCTGTCGTGCGCGATTGGGATCAAACGGTCACGCGCATTGAGCTCGAGGCGAACGCGGAGAGCGACGACACGGGACAGGTCGAACATTTCGTCCATGCGCTGATAGAGAACGACGAAAATGCCGCACCGATGTATGAGTACACCTACATCGGTCAGTCAACGAACGCCGTTGCGGACCCGAACGCCAATTCTGCCGGCGTGTCGGAGGACGAGCGTGGCGGCATAAAACCCTCGAGCGACAACGTGCTGTTTTCCGGCGTGCTCAGCGAAGCCCACATGAAGCTAACGATGATTGCCGGCGTAGAATGCTTGTTCCGTATCGCCTCGGTGCGCTACGGCGACAATGGCCGCTCGCGCCTGGTGGTGCACACAAAGGCAAACGGCACGTGGTCCGCTCCCACGCCCGTGGACTTTCCCCTTGGGTTTGGCGAGGGCGACGTGGAGCGCAACGGCATATTCGATTACGACTTCGACGTGGTGGAATATACGGACGGAAGAGGAAACCAGGACGCCTACGTGCTGCTGGTCTCGGGCGAGCGCCCCGCCGGCGACAACACCCTTTTCGATACGGCAAGCACAGCCGGCATACTGTCCGTTGTGCGCCTGCGCATAAGTAATGACGAGATCCGCGTGGTGTCGCATACGTCATGGCGCAGCATCTCGCGCGGCCGCCTGCAAGAGGATGGCTACCATTGCCTGCAGTGCCCGCGCATCACGGTAGGCAAGACGCTGGTCGACGGACGCCTGTCGGGTGCCTACCTCCACCGCCGCGGAACCACCGCAGAGAAGGCGCTCGGCAGCGAGGCCGAGGTTGCGCTGGAATGCTTTACCCTGTGGTCGGACGTTTCGGGCGACAGCCTGACGTTCCGCCAAGTTCTTCGCTTTCCGCAAGCACCGTCGAGTATCGAGCTGAGCGAGCCCGAGAATATCAACGGCAAAATGGTGGTGCCCGTTGCGTACGAGACCGCAGACGGTTGCGGCTGCGCATCGTACGCCGTGATCGGCCAGTCCATTGCGGGCTGGGGCGTTATGCCACCAGACGCCACGGTGCCCCATGCGGTGCCGTGGCCACAACATTCGGGCTTTTTGGCCACCGTCAACGAGCAGCTGCAGCATATTACTTGGACGCGAGGCGCATCGGCATTTGCAACGCAGCCCGTGGGTGCCGCAGGCTGTGGCCCGGCATCGTTTAGCGTAAGCAACAACGGCAGGTGCGCGCTCTATATAGAGAACACCGATGGCAAGGTGGGGCAAACCTACGACGAAGAAGGCAACCCGGTAGCAGTGATGGGCAAGCACTTCCGCATCTTCGCCAGCACCTTGGCAGGTGATCTGTTCACGGAGCCGTTCGTGATGTGCGAGCTGGACCATCCCGTCGATCAGATAACGACATTTTTGACGTCGGGAGGCATGCTCTCCGCGCTCGCCACGCACATTGTGAGCGCGGAGAAGAGCGAGGCAGAGCTGCACGGCATCGAAGTGCCTCTGGTGGCGTGTGCCACTCCGACGGGCGCGGTCGCTACCTCGGGCGCGGTGGTGCCCGGAGCAGCAGGCGAATCCTTCATGGTCACGGTGCGAAACGACGGCAACACTTTGCTGACTGCCGGCACAATCGATCTGTACCGAGAGGGCTCCAGCCAGCCGTTCTCCAGCGCATCCATCGGATTCGGAGCGAACGCACGCATGGCTTCGATCTACGATCCAGAGCTTGCCGAAGACGCTTCGGCCAACGACATGGCACACGTAAAGTACGCGCTCGAGACGCTGGGCGCACGTTTTGCAACGCACCCGCTGGTAGCCGACAACGGCAACGCCGTGCTGGCACCGGGTTGCACGGCACAGTTCCGCATGAGCTTCGCCATCCCCGAGAGCTGGAGCGACGAAGTGGGCAAACGCGTCACGCTGTATGCGAAGGCGCGTAATCTGGTGGCGCTCGACCCCGTAACGCTCGAGGAGATCCGACCGGGCGCAAACTCGGCGCTGAGTGCCGTTCTGCACGAGCTTCATGTGCCCGACGCGGCATGCGAACGCTCAGAAGTTCAGGTCGGCGTATGCGACAGCGCGGATACGACAGGACTTCACGACGCCCCGATGACAGCAGACGGCGATGGTAGCTCGAGTGGCGGCGGTACTGACGAGGGCGGCGGCTCCGGCGGAAGCAGCTCCGGCAGCGGCAAGGACCACGGCAATAACAAGCGCTCCGGAAAAGCGGGCGCACTTGCGGGCACGGGCGATGTCAACGCTCCCCTTACGGCAGCCGCTGCAGCACTCGCCGCTGCAGGCGCCGGCCTTGTCGCCTACAGCGCCCGCCGCACGGCGCTCGAAAAAGACACCGCCAATGAGGACAATTCGGATAGGCCTCGCTAGCTCCTAGTTACTTTTGTGAGAGGCGCCGACTCGGCTCATCGAACATCAAAATGGGCTGGTTCTGAATACCCAGAGCCAGCCCATTGCGCATTAAATGTCGTCTGAGGAGTCGAGTTCTGCCTCGAGCTTGGCACGGCGTCTTTTCGCCGTGAAAAACGTTGCGCACAGGACAGCAAACGTGGCCGCGAAAATCGTCGCACCGCAGAACACGCCCGTGACCAGGTTCGCCAACCAAAAGACGCTTTCGAGCGGTACGATCTGCGCCTCAGCGATACAGCGCATTGCGGCAATAACAAGCGCGAACGCGGCGCCGCTAAGACCGCTGACAAGCAGGAAATATCCAACAGGAAGATGCTCGGTTTGCCCAAAACGATTGGTATCGACATAGCCCTTCCGCGTTTGCAGTCCTGCGCAAATCAACATCACGAGAACGAGCCACAAATACATGGCTGCCTCGAACGGCGTTGCAAAGCCATGCGGCATTTCACTAGCGTCGCTGTGAACCCACGTAACCTGTCGAGCTATAAACTGGTAGAAAAAGATCATCAACATGCCAAACGAAAGCAGCACGAAGCCAATCTTGTAGATCTTCGCGTTCTCAGCCTCCAGGCGTTCATCCTTTGGGCCGGCATATTCACGCCACTTTTGCACGATTTTCAGATCTTCATATTTCATAGTGAACTCCTAAAGAGCATTAGGGTCGGCGTCGGTTTCGTCTTCCCAAAACAAGTCGTTCAACGTAACGCGCAGCGCCTTACAGATTGCCACGCACAAATTGAGCGTGGGGTTGTAGCCGCCCGCCTCGATAAGGCCGATGGTTTGGCGCGTAACGCCCACGGCTTGGGCTAAGTCAGCTTGCGAAAGGCCAGCCGCCGCGCGTGCCGCCTTCATGCGTAGGTTCTTTTTGCCCGGCATGGAGTTCCTTTCGTAGTAATGGACAGATATCCGTTGCAACATGACAGAAATATATTGCATCCTTCACAAGATGTCAACTATATCTGTCATTATGGAAACCATGTCCGCCATCGCCATGTGGACATAACAATTTCGATTCGCTATTCAATCTTACTCGGACAAAACCGAGTCGGAAGGACCCGAGTAAGTGGAACTTATCAGCATGGCCAACGCGCACGCCAATAACCGGATTTGCCGGAACCATGCGTGCCCCATCGTTTAATAGCTCCGTTATTGTTCGATGATCTTCTTGACGACCGCGGGAACGCCTGCCGCCACCACGTTGTCCGGAAGGTCTTCCGTCACGACGCTGCCCGCGGCAATTACGCAACCGCTGCCGATGGTAACCCCCTGCAACACGGATACGTTCGCGCCAAACCAGCAGTTATCGCCTACAACAATAGGCAGAGCCTTCTCGAGACCCAAGTTGCGGTCCTTTGCCTTTAGGGGGTGCGAAGCGGTGTAGAAGCCGCAAAACGGCCCGATAAACACGTTGCCACCAAAGGTGATAGAGCCGCCGTCCATAAAGTAGCAGCCATGGTTTACAAAGCAGCCCTCACCAAAGCTCGTCTTGCTCCCGTAGTCAAAGTAGGCAGGCGAAAGGACCGTCAGCCCTTGCGGAAGATCGGTATCGAGCAAGGATTTCAAAGCGTCAAGCTGCGCGTCGCTTCCGGGTTTTGCCATATTAAAGTCATAGCAGAGCGCCTCCGCCTTTGCGCGTTGCGCCAGGAGCTCCTCGTCAAAGTTGGCATCATGCCACTCCCCGCGCTCCATCTTCTCTTTCTCAGTCATTGCGCCCCCTCAAACAACATGCAGTCTTGATGCGGCAATTCTACCAGCCGATAAGCCACGGTTTTAACACGAGCACCACGCCGCGCAGGGAATGACCGCAGAAGCTAAAGGTCACCGACTCCGAACGCGCGTTCGATGGAATTCGTGTTAGTTGGAATCGTCCGAGGCCTGGGCTATGCTACCTTGACTATCTATATGACTACAACGCAGCAAAGGAGCATCGAGAGAGCGAGCATGGCAAAAAACACCGCAAACTATGGTAACGACAGTATTCGTCAGCTCAAGGACGAGGAGCGCGTACGCCTGCGCCCCGCCGTTATCTTTGGCTCGGACGGACTCGACGGCTGCGCGCATGCCGCCTTCGAGATCCTGTCCAACGCCGTTGACGAGGCGCGCCAGGGCTACGGCAAGCTCATCACCCTTACCGCCTTTCGCGATGGTTCCATTCAGGTAGAGGACAACGGCCGCGGCTGCCCGCTCGACTGGAACCCCTCCGAGAAGCGCTTTAACTGGGAGCTCGTCTTTTGCGAGCTCTACGCAGGTGGCAAATACAACAACAACCAGGGCGGCGACTACGACTTCTCGCTCGGTACCAACGGCCTGGGCTCGTGCGCGACCCAGTACGCATCCGAGTACATGGACGTCACGGTTTGGCGCGACGGCAACAAGTACTCCCTGCACTTTAAGAAAGGCAAGGTCGTTGGCGCCAAAAAGAAAGCGCTTGAGATCGAGCCCAGCGACGAGGACCGCACCGGCACCACCATCAAGTGGCGCCCCGATCTTGAGGTCTTTACCTCGATCAGCATTCCCCACGACTGGTATCGCGAGACCATGCGCCGCCAGGCCGTGGTCAACGCCAACGTGACCTTCCGCCTGCGCATTGAGGGCGACGATGGCGAGTTTTCCGAAGAGGATTTTTGCTATCCCAAGGGCATCGAGGACTACGTGCTCGAGAAGGTCGGTACCGACTACCTTACCGAGCCCTTCTTTATCGAGGCTGACCGTCGCGGTCGCGACCGCGAGGACCTGCCCGATTACAACGTCAAGATCACCGCGTGCATGTGCTTCTCGCGCACCTTCATGATGCAGGAGTACTACCACAACTCGTCATGGCTCGAGAACGGCGGTTCGCCCGAAAAGGCCGCCCGTAGTGCTCTGACCAGCGCCATCGATGCCTACATCAAGCAACAGGGCAAGTACAACAAAAACGAGAGCGGCATTAAGTGGCAGGACGTCCAGGACTGTCTGGTGCTGGTGACCAACTGCTTCTCCACCCAGACGTCCTACGAAAACCAGACTAAGAAGGCCATCAATAACCGCTTTATCCAGCAGGCGATGACGGCATTCTTTAAGGAGCGCCTCTCGACCTATCTGATCGAGAACAAAGACGCCGCCAACAAGATCATGGAGCAGGTGCTCATCAACAAGCGCTCGCGCGAGAACGCCGAGAAGACGCGCCAGAGCATCAAGACCAATCTGCAGCAGAAGACCGACATGGCCAACCGCGTGCAGAAGTTCATCGACTGCCGCTCCAAGGACAAGAGCCGTCGCGAGATCTACATCGTAGAGGGCGACTCGGCAGCAGGCGCCATCCGCACCTCGCGCGATGCCGAGTTCCAGGGTGTTATGCCCGTCCGAGGCAAGATCCTCAACTGTCTGAAAGAGGACTACCCGCGCATCTTTAAGTCCGACATCATCATGGACCTCATGCGCGTGCTGGGCTGCGGCGTAGAGATCAAGGACAAGCGCATCAAGAACCTCGGTGCTTTTGACCTGGATAATCTCAACTGGAACAAGGTCATTATCTGTACGGACGCCGACGTCGACGGTTATCACATCCGCACGCTTGTGCTCACCATGCTCTATCGCCTGGTGCCCACGCTTATCGACGAGGGCTACGTGTATATCGCCGAGTCGCCGCTCTACGAGATCAACTGCAAAGAGAAGACCTACTTTGCCTACACCGAGCTCGAGAAGAACGGCATCCTCAAGGAGATTGGCGACCAGAAGTGCTCGATCAACCGCTCCAAGGGTCTTGGTGAGAACGATCCGGACATGATGTGGCTCACCACCATGAACCCCGAGACGCGCCGCCTGATCAAGGTAGAACCCGAGGACGTCACCAAGATGGAGACCATGTTCAACCTGTTGCTGGGCAACGACGAGACGGGCCGCAAGCGTCACATCTCCGAGCACGGCAAGGAATACCTGGACCAGCTGGACCTGCAGTAGCAGCAAATCGATAACGACGGCCCATAAGAAGTTCAAGAGGAAATCGTGGCAAAGAAGAAGACGAAGAACCAGCCCAAGAAAAAGCAGGTCAACGCCGAGAACGTCATCGGCCTGCACTCCGAGGTCACCGATCAGCCGATCACGCAGACGCTCGAGGTCAACTACATGCCCTACGCTATGAGCGTCAACGTCTCGCGTGCGTTCCCCGAGATTGACGGCTTTAAGCCCTCGCACCGCAAGCTGCTCTACACCATGTACAAGATGGGTCTGCTCAAGGGCGAGCGCCAGAAGAGCGCCAACATCGTGGGCCAGACCATGAAGCTCAACCCGCACGGCGACGCCGCGATCTACGAGACGATGGTGCGCCTGGCCACCGGCAACGAGGCGTTGCTCGCCCCCTTCGTTGAGTCGAAGGGCAACTTTGGCAAGTACTATTCGGGCGACCTGAGCTACGCCGCCTCGCGCTATACCGAGGCCAAGCTCTCCCCCATTAGCGCCGAGATCTTCAAGGACATCGACAAGGACCCGGTCGACTTCGTCGACAGCTACGACGGCGCCATGAAGGAGCCACGCCTGCTGCCCACCACGTTCCCCAACATCCTCGTCTCGGCCAACAAGGGCATCGGCGTCGCCATGGCATCCGATATCTGCGGTTTCAACCTCAACGAGGTCTGTACCGCCACAATGCATTACCTGCAGGATCCCGACTGCGACCTGCTCGAATACATGCCCATGCCCGACTTCTCGACCGGCGGCGAAATTATCTACCGCCGCGAGGAGATGGAAAAGATAATCGAGACCGGCCTTGGCAGCTTCCAGATCCGCTCCCGCTGGCGCTGGATTCCCGAAGAGCGCATCATCGAGGTCTACGAGATCCCCTACACCACCAAAACCGATGTCATCATCGAGCGCATCGTCAAGCTCTCCAAAGAGGGCAAGGTCAAGGAGATTGCCGACATCCGCGACGAGACCGACCTCTCGGGTCTGCGCATCGCCATCGACCTTAAGCGCGGTGTCGACCCCGACAAGCTCATGGCGAAGCTCTATCGCTCGACCACGCTGCAGGATTCGTTCTCGTGCAACTTTAACGTGCTGGTCGACGGCTATCCCCGCGTTATGGGCGTGCGCCAGATCCTGCACGAGTGGGTCAAGTGGCGTATTGAGTCCACGCGTCGCCGCATTAACTTTGACCTGGGCAAAAAGTCCGAGCGTCTGCACCTGCTGCACGGCCTCGAGGCAATTCTGCTCGACATCGACAAGGCCATCGCCATCATCCGCGGCACTAAGCTCGAGGCCGAGGTCGTGCCCAACCTTATGAAGGGTTTCGACATCGACGAGACCCAGGCCGAGTTTGTTGCCGAGCTCAAGCTCCGCAACATCAACGAAGAGTACATTCTCAACCGCACCAAGGACATCGCCAAGCTCGAGGGCGAGATTGCCGAGCTTGAGGAGATCCTCTCCAGCGAGGAGAACATCAAGAAGGTCATCAGCGACGAGCTAGCAGCGGTCAACAAGAAGTACGTGATGCCGCGCCGCACGGGCAGGATCGAGCCCCATGAGGTTATCGAGGTAAGCTTGGAGCCCGAGGTCGAGGAGTACCCGGTCACCATCATGCTCTCGCGCGATGGCTACCTAAAGAAGATGACGGACCGCGTGCTCAAGAAGGCGACCACGCTCAAGTACAAGGACGGCGACAAACCCTTTATCGAGTTCCCGTCCTCCAACACCCACGAGCTGCTGGTCTTTACCAACAAGAGCCAGGTGTACAAGTGCAAGGTCGCGGCGTTTGAGGACACCAAGTCGGCCCAGCTGGGCTCGTACCTTCCGACCGATCTTGAGATGGAACCCGACGAGAGCGTCATCTGGGTCATCGACCCCGAGGACTACAAGGCCGACGTGCTGTTCGTCTTTGAGAACGGCCGCGTGGTGCGTGTCGCGCTTTCTGGATACGCTACCAAGACCAACCGCAAGCGCCTTAAGAACGCCATCTACGGCGGCAGCAAGCTGCTGTATGCGCAGGTGCTCAAGGAAGACCGCGACCTCGCGCTGGTCTCGAGCGACTACCGCCTGATGAACTTCAACACGTCGCTGCTCAAGACCAAGACGACCACCAACACGCAGGGCGTCCAGGCTTTCACGGCCAAGAAGGGCCGCTCGGTCACCACTGTCGGCACGACCGAGGAGATTCTTGGCGCCGGCGTCTCGGCCGAGAAGTTCACCGCGCAGAGCCTGCCCTCTGCCGGTGCCCTCATGAAGGAAAACGACATGCCGAGTTTGTTTGACTAGGACGACGGCGACCAAACCGTCATGGTTTAACTAAGCAGCGGGGCCCGGAGCGCAGTAAACGCTGCGCCCTGGGCCCCATGCATTACACCAGCATCATCCCTATAGACAAAATGCCGCATAAAGTGGAACAGACATAAGCCCATCATTCATTCCAAAGGGCTTAGTCGATAGCCTGATAAGGCGTACGCCCGGATGGGTCTTTTTAAGTGAGGACAGGCTTCGAGATCTTGTGTTCTCTCCCGCCTTGACTTCAATCGCAGACAAGCATCCCTGCTTCTCTACTACAAAGTCGATTTCCGCACGATTATCTCGCGCCCAATAATGCAGCGGATAGCCCATGGCTGAAAGCTGTTGGGCGACGTAGTTTTCGGTAAGTGCACCCATGAATGTGCCGCCGATGCCGGCAAGAATATCGGCGCGTTGAGCACCGGCCTTGGAGACGAGCAGCCCTGTATCCGCCTGATAGATTTTAAAAGCAGAAGGGTTAACGAAGGCCTCTAAAGGGCTTTCGATCTGCCCGACTAGGCTGCAGCGCGCCACCGTACCCGACAATACAAGCCAGTCGAGAGCATCTCCAAAGAGAGACGCATTGCCCCCCGCTCGCACTACCTTGTATTGAAATTTGCGATTCTCTTTGGCAAGCTGCTGTGGAATGGAATCGAAGCACGCACGCGTCTTTGCGCTCAAGCGTTCATCAGCATATTTATTGGTGTCGGCGGAATATCCGTCGAGAATAATCCGATGCTTTTCGGCCACATCAATGATTGACTGATCATCGATATACGTTTGGACCGCCTCGGGCATTCCGCCAACAACAAGATACTGTCGATAGAGCCTAAGCGCCTTTTCATGAAGGCTTGGCGCAAGAGGACCCATTAACTCGAATGACGAGCGTATCTCATCGACCAGCTGATCGTGCCCCATTGCCCAGAGAAACTCCTCGAAATCGAGTGGAGTCATCTCGATCAAGTCGGTCTTTCCGACGGGGAACGAATACGACTGATGGTTAATGGCAACCCCAAGAAGCGACCCGGCAGCCGCAACGTAATACTCGGGAGCATCTTCGCAAAAGTATTTAAGGGAAGTGAGCGCTTCCTCGCATGCCTGGATCTCGTCAATGAACAGTAAGGTTTTGCCAGGCACGATACGCTGTCCCGTACGAGCCTCGATCGCGCGCACAATCGAATGAGGGTCAAGACCGCCCGAAAAATCCGCTCGCGCCGACCGGTCGTTCTCAAGATTAACGTAGACAACCGATTCGAAAAGATCCTGGGCGTACGTTCTGAGCAAATAGGTCTTGCCACACTGGCGCACGCCTTTGACCAGCAAAGGTTTTCTATCAGCTCTGTCTCGCCATTCCCTAAGTAGCTCGTCTGCCTTGCGACGCATACGCAACCTTCCCTCATTAACTTCTGTTTGACAATATTTTAACGCGGATTAATTTGTTTTCAGTTATTTTTCTGCGTTTAAAAATTGTTCTATACGGCGCTTGAGGGAATGCGCCCCTATCTCTCGGTAAGGACAGCAAGCATTTCCACCAACACCGATTGCCATGCGCTCTTCTTGCCCTTAGGCGAGCTTGCGAGCGAGCTCTCGCACCTCTTCCAGCTTGGGCGAGGAGGCCATGCTGTCGCGCTCGGTCATACCGCTGATGGTGACAATGCCCTGGTCCTCCCACTTGCAGTATGCGCACGTGGACTTGTACATGGCGATCGCCGCATCATAGACGCCCTCGCTGTGGCTATCGAGCAAAAGGGCCGTCTTGGTGAACGGGAAGCCCGTAGCACCGAAGGCGTACAGGCGGTCGATGACAGCCTTCTCCTGCGCAGTGATATCGAACCAGTAGATAGGCGAGGCAAAGACGACCATATCTGCGTCTTTCAGCGACTCGATCACGTTGACCATGTCATCCTTCTGCACGCAGACGCCCTCATGAGCGAAGCAGTACTGGCATCCCAAGCAGCCGGCGATCTTCTTGCTGGCAACGCGGACGACCTCGACCGTATTGCCGCCCTCACGCGCGGTCTCGGCAAACGCCTCGACCATGGTATCGGTATTGGCGCCCTTACGCGGGCTGCCGCTCAATACAACGATATTCATAGGATTCCCTCTCCTTCATGCTGCAGGCGCGCAGCATTTTTTCTTGTAACCAAAACAAATGGGGTTAATCAATCGCCAGCAGGCCATATCTCTTGCTCAAGTTCCCTAAAGAAGCTCAAGGCGATTGCAATTGCCTTATACAACATCGAAAACCAAAGAGGGGCCATAGCAACGTCGCCTGCCCGAAATGGCCTGCGGTTAAAATCAACTACGGGGATCGTGACGAGCCGATACCGCCCGCATGCCCCCTTCGGAATAGGCGCTGAGCAGCTCCTGAGCGTGGGCAAACTCGGGCCCTCGCCTCCAACCGAGCAGGCGGTTGACCGCGAGATTTCCCTGGACGTTGTGGACGAAGAGCAGATAGGCGTCCTCGCGCGAAAGCCCAGTCTCCTCCATGATCGAGGGAACCATCTGCTCGGCGCCGCGCTCGACGACGCGCTGTGCCACCCGGGCGTACGCGTCGTCATCCGAGTAGAGCAGATAATAGTCATCGTTTGCCGGCGGACGCTGGCAGAGGGCACCCGCCTCCGTTCCCTCGAGCGGCGGCACCGCCGCCAAGGCCTCGTCGATAAGCGCGTCGAGCAGGGCGAACTTGTCCTCGTAGTGCAGATAGAACGTGCCACGGTTGATATCGGCGCGGCGGCAGATATCCGCTACCGTCATCTTCGCGAAGCCGACCTCGGCCAGCAGCGCGAAGAACGCCTCCCGTATGACCGAGAGTGTATAGCGTCGGCGACGATCGATCTTCCCCGCTTCCATTACCCCTCCAATTGCAACGCTCGACAATGCCCGGCAATCGTTCGTTTATCAACGGCGCATCGAAGCTGTTCATTGCTCTCGCACAAATCAACATGGATACTTTTTATCAACACCTGTTCATAATAGCTGAAAGAAGGTATCCAGTGACTCTGTACGAGCAGTTCGTTATCGAGCTCACCAACCAATCGTTTTCCCTTCAGGCCGCCTATCGCAGCGGCGGCACGCCCTATGAGCTGAGTGACCGCGAGCCTAAGCCCTACGAGCAGCAAATTGAGGACGTCGCCCGCATGATCGATGAAGCCGATTGCGTGCTTGTGGGCGGGGCCTCCGGTCTCTCCGCGGCAGGCGGCGGCGACTTCTACTACGAAGACAACGCAACCTATCGCAAGCATTTCGGCAAATTCGCCGAGCGTTACGGTTTCAAGGGCGCTTTCGAGGGGTCGTTCTACCGTTGGCCCACCGCCGAGGCGCGCTGGGGATACCTCGCCACCTTCCTCGACACCACGCTCAACGCCCCGCTGCGCAAGCCCTACAGGGACCTCGACGCCATTCTCGCCGAGAAGGATTTCTTCGTGCTCACCACCAACCAGGACACGCAGTTTGTGAAGCTCTATCCCTGGGAGAAAGTGGCAGAGATCCAAGGCGACCACCGCTTCTTTCAGTGCTCCCACTGTTGCACCGACGAGGTGTGGAACGCGGTCGAGCCGGTCTCCCACATGGTAGAGGCCATGGGAGACGGCCTTGAGGTTCCGACAGAGCTCGTGCCGCGCTGCCCGCACTGCGGGGCAGAGGCGTTCCCCTGGGTTCGCGGCTACGGCAACTTCCTGCAGGGCGAGCTCTACGAGGAGCAGTACCACAAGGTGTCCGACTGGCTCGACGCGCACGCGCGGCAGAGGATCCTTTTCCTCGAGCTGGGCGTGGGCCGCATGACGCCCGCGTTTATCCAGGAGCCGTTCTGGGCCCTCACGGCGCAGTTGTCGCAGGCTAGCTACATCGCCGTGAACAACAGGACGCAGTTTCTCCCCCGCGCGATCGAGGATCGGGGGCTCGCCGTTCGCGCCGACATCGCCGACGTGCTCGCCGACGTGCGCAAGACGCTGGGGAGGTAGCACATGGAAACGGTGAAAGCAGTTCGCATAGGCACGGCGCTTTCCGAGGCGGATCTTGTCATCATCGGCGCCAGCAACGGGCTGGACATGGCAGAGGGGCTCAACCTCTTCTGCGCCGATGCTCATTTCCGAGAGGCGTACGGCGACCTCGCTCAGGCCGACGGCATCGGCTGCATGCTGCAGGGGCTCGCCTCCCCGGATGCCAGCGTGCGAAGCCGATGGGTCGAGCGGTTCCATCAAAAGGAGTATGTCGAGTATGAGCCCAGCCCGCTCATGAACGGGCTGCGGCGTCTTACAGAGCACGCCGACGCCTTCGTGATCACGTGCAATATCGACGGGCACTTCGTACGCGCAGGGTTCAACGAGAACCGCGTGCTCGAGACGGAGGGGAGCATACGCACGTCGATCGACGAGCGGCGTCTCGCCCATCCAGACGCCCTCGCCATGACCCAGCTCGACGAGCTCGCGCGTCTTGTGCAAGCCCATCGCAACGGCAGGGTCGCCATCCTCGAACTTGGCGTGGGACTGCACAACGGCGTCATAAAGCGCATGCTCGCCCAGATCGCGAACGCCTGCGAGCACGCCACCTACATCGTGTTCAACTACGGCCAGGCCATGGCGCCCGACGCTTCGTGCGAGACGATTCTCGTTGACGGCGATATGGCCCCGGCTTTCGAGGAGATCGCCCGATGCCACCCCTAGAAAGAGAAGCGCGTAGGCTTCGAAGCCTTATCGACGATGCCGACGCCATCATCGTCGGCATCGGCTCGGGCATGTCGAGCGCCGCCGGGTTCAACCATTACAACCGCGCGGGCATGGCGCGCGCAGGAATGGCGGACTGGCAGCAAGCCTTTGGCTTCAAGAGCCTTTTCGACGGCTTCTACCACCTCTACCCCAGCCTCGAG
>NZ_QROG01000027.1:0-25025 GCF_003474585.1 Collinsella sp. AF39-11AT
AATGTGCTTTCCGTCTTGCGCAGGACTGTAGAGCAGCAAACTTAACCCCCGCCCCCAGCCCCGGAGACCCTCCCGGATGGCCCCAAAAATTTTTTCAAAAAAGTTGTTGCGCGCCGGACAGACTTCTGTGTATACTAATCCCCGCAGCGCACGCGAGCGGAAACAAACGCGAACGTCTGCCTGGGGAGTTAGCTCAGTTTGGTTAGAGCGCCGGCCTGTCACGTCGGAGGTCGCGGGTTCGAGCCCCGTACTTCCCGCCAACGCAATTAAAGCCACGTCTTCGGACGTGGCTTTTTGCGTTTGATGCACTTTGTTTCGATAGAACGATCGCCCTGGCGCATCTTCGCCCAGAATCCCCGCCCCTTCGGGAACGCAAGTAAAATCTAATAAGCATATCTGTCTAAACAACAGCTTTGTTGCGCAACACCTGTTCAACGAAGCAGGGGGTTAGGTTATACTAAATTGCACTGTGGGCCGCATCTGATGCATTTCGCTCCAAGCGCGGCATTCAGTGGATATCCGATTTACCATTTGGATGTCCTGCGGTCATTTAGCGTCTCGACACAAGCTCGGCCCCGGAGCTCGTTCGAGCTGTTCGTATTCCTTGAAAGGGGAAAAATGGACATATCGAGGAAGACTGATTACGCCCTTCGTATGCTGGCGATGCTTGCCGAGGATCCGGAGCGTTTGCTTTCTGTTCGCACCGCTGCCGAAGAGGTCAATGTTCCGTATTCGTTTGCCCGCTCGATTCAGCACGGTTTGGTCCAGGCCGGTATTGTGGAGAGCCTGCGTGGCGTCCACGGTGGCATGCGTCTCAAGGTCAGTCCGGACGACGTCACCATCCGCCAGGTCGTCGAGGCCGTTCAGGGCCCTATGGTTATGAATGATTGCACCGCACCCGATGGCGACTGTGCACGCATGGGCACGTGCTGCTATCATCCCCTGTGGGCCGGAGCTCAAGCGTTGATGCGCGATTACCTCGATTCCGTTTCGCTCGGCGACATCGTCGCTCACCGCCAGTTCCCGGCCGTCGATCCCAAATTCGCCGACCGCGAAGCGTTTCCCGAGTACGCCACCTGCGCGTGCGCTTGCCGGGAGGAATAGCGCCGCATAAGGAGCATAGATATGATTCAGGACCCCTTTCGTTCGATGATTCGTTCGGAAGGGGTCCTGCGTTATCGTGACCTTCCGTGGCGCCGCACGCGCGATCCGTACATCATTTGGCTTTCTGAGGTCATGCTGCAGCAAACACAGGTACCACGCGTGGAGACGCGTATGCCGGCGTGGCTCGATCGCTTTCCGACCGTGCAGGCGCTTGCCCAGGCCGCGCCTTCCGATGTTTTGGACGCTTGGCAGGGCATGGGCTACAACCGACGCGCTCTGGCGCTTCACGGGGCCGCTCAACGGGTCGTAGAGGATTGGGGCGGGGAGTTTCCGCACGAGACGCGTGACTTGGTCGCTCTGCCTGGTATTGGCCCGGCAACGGCGCAAGGTATCCGGTCGTTTGCGTTTGATCTTCCGGGCGTGTATCTGGAGACCAACGTGCGCACGGTCTTTCTGCATCACTTCTTTCCCGATGTACCGGCTGTTCCCGATCGCGAGCTGGTGCCGCTGATTCAGGCGGCCTGTCCGGCGGCCCCCGGTGCGGCGACCGACGAGATCGCTCCCTTTGCCGTGCCGCTCGATGATGCCGATACGCCGCGCGCGTGGTATTACGCGTTGCTAGATTACGGCGCATATCTAAAAAAGACGTTGCCCAATCCGTCCAGGCGCTCGGCGGGCTATAGCCGTCAATCAAAGTTTGAGGGCTCACGTCGCCAAAAGCGCGCGCATATCGTGCGCATGTTGCTGGCAGCGCGCGATGGCCAGCCGGCGGGGATTACGCTTGCTGATGCCGTGGTGGGCGTTAACGAGATGGAAGCGGCGGCTGGGCGTGGACCGGTCGAGCGCGAGCTTGTCGCGGGCATTCTGGCCGACCTGGAGCGTGAGGGCTTTTGCCGAGCCGAGGGCGATCGCTGGCTGAGCATCTAGCCCGTGCAAATCTGAAGAACAGGATTGTAAGGTTTAGATTTTCGGCATGAGGGCATCCTAAAGACGAGGCCGCTCGAAGCCTACGGGCGGCATGCGTTGAAGGGAAGTACACCTATGGATTTTGAGAATTCTCAAACCAAGAAGAACCTCGAGACCGCTTTTGCCGGTGAGTCCCAGGCACACACCAAGTATCGCTACTATGCCTCCAAGGCCAAGAAGGACGGCTACGTTCAGATCTCGAACATCTTTGCCGAGACGGCTGGCAACGAGTCCGAGCACGCCAAACTGTGGTTTAAGTATCTGCACGATGGCGCCGTCCCCGATACCCTGGACAATCTGCGCGATGCCGCCGCGGGTGAGAACTACGAGTGGACCACGATGTACGACGAGTTTGCCAAGACCGCCGAGGAAGAGGGCTTTGCCGAGATTGCCGCAAAGTTCCGTGGTGTCGCCGCCGTCGAGAAGGCCCACGAGGAGCGCTACAACAAGCTCGTCGAGCGCATCGAGTCGGGCGAGGTGTTTGAGCGTGAGGGCGTAAAGGTGTGGAAGTGCCTGAACTGCGGGCACCTGCACGTTGGTGCCGAGGCGCCCGAGGTGTGCCCGGTGTGCAACCACCCGAAGGCGTACTTTGAGGAGCAGGTGGTGAACTACTAGCGCGTGGCGCTGGCTGTTGCGGAGCGCAGGGCGGGGGAAACACCTTTCCCTCTCGCTCACGGCTCCGCAGGGTCGCGCGAGGCAAAGGTGTTTCCCCCGCCCTGCGCTCCGGCTTCGGGTCGTCGCGTGCTCGTTACTGAAAAGCTGATATTAAAGATTGTGTGCCGCCCCTTTTTGGGGCGGCACGTTTTGTGTGGGGTCTCGGTCTCCACAATTTTCGTCAAGCTTTTGGTTAGATTTTGGTTAGTTGGCGGGTTGGCGGAAGGGCAAAAGACCATTCGATAAAAAAGCTCAGAGAAAGTGCTGGTAGGGGAGTTGTTGAGGTTTTCGACAGCTTTTGTCAACAAGAAACTTTGCGGCTATTGCTACGGATTGCGTTGTCGCGGTCATGGCGGTGCGGGATGCTGGGCGTAAGCGTCGAATGCTCCGATTTTGGAGGCCAGCATGGATTTGTTTCTTGAGACTCCGCAGCAACAAGCTGAGCGCATGCTGCGTCAGCAGCAACGACTCATGGAGATGCAAATGCAAGGGGCGGCAGTCCAGCCCTTTGCGCAAAATGTCGTGCCCGCTGCTGTACCTGCAGCTGTGCCCGGGTGTGAATCGGCACCAGAGGCCTATTCCGTACAGCAAGATTCATATGCGCAGGAGCTCGCGTTCGACAAGCGTCGTGCGCGTCGTCGCCGCGTGGGCCAGCGCCTGCGCACCTTGGCGATGATCGTGCTCATCCCGCTGGGGCTTGCGGCCATCTTTCTGGCGTCGTATGCCCTCACGTGCATCCTCAACGGCGCATCGCCCAACGAGGTGCTCCAGCATCTAGCGGCCCTAGGCCAGCGCTTAGGTGACGTCATAACAACCATCCGCGCCGGCTGGGAGAGTTAGCGTTTGTCACATTAGGACTTCTAGGGTGTAGGGATTCTCGCCACGAGTAGGATTCTTGCATCCTGTGGGTCCTGTCGTGCGACTGAATAGTATTATTGAAGATGAATAATAATAGGATTTGCTATGTATAAGCAGGATTTAGAGCAGACTCTTTTGGATATTGACGAAGAGGCGGAGCTGGAAATAGGTCCAAGAGACGATAGGCCGAGCGTTGTATTGGTGGGAGGAAGCGCCTTCATGCTAAACGATGTGACGAATCGGTCGGTTACACATGACATTGATGTGTTTGAGGCAGACAGGCGCCTCCGCGAGATCATAGCTCGATACCCCGAGGTGAATGGCATGGTAGTGGCATATTGCAACCAGATGCCATTCAATTACGAAGATCGACTGATCCCATTGGAGATCGGGGCGCATTTTATCAGGTACTTTACGCCATCTTTGGAGGATCTGGCGGTGATGAAGCTTTATGCCTATCGTCCGAACGACATCGTCGACCTCCATAGTCGAACATTTATCGACCGACTTGATTGGGATCTGCTCGAGCGGCTTATATTCGATGAAGGAGAGGCGTTGGCCTCGTCGCCTTCAGAGCGGAGTTATCAAGAGATGGTCTGTGCATACAGGCAATACAAAAAGGAGGTGCTCGGTTGAATCTGACTTTTGAGGGATTTTTGAAAGGCTATTGCCGAGAGCTGTCCGGACAGCAGTCGCTGAGTTTTAGGAAGCTTGTAAAGCAGGCAACAACGGTTGAGCCGCGTGTGGCGGAGCCTCTGTTTTTGCTCGCTTTGGCGCAGGGTAAGGCCGAATACGTTCTGGGTTTATCCGAGGGCTCGTGGATGGAAGAGGGCTATCGAGGTGTTTTGTCTCTGTATGGCCAAGCGAGTAGCCTGGCATCTCTATGCTCCGAGGATAAGCTCCCCAATCGTTACGCCAACGTTTGGCGTGCGTATAGAGGGGTGAAAGAAAAGCCAGCGGCCGACAGAAGGGTGAACGCCCTGATGAGAAAGAGAACACTTAAAGCATTGGAGGAATCGGGTGTAACGCGCTACGGTCTCTGCCGCGATTTGAATCTGAATAAGGGAAACGTGTACGCATACTTAGCCGGTGATGACTCGAAGGTGAGCAGGAAGACAGCGCGTCGCATTATGGAATATGCGGAGGAGAGAAGCACCCAAGAAGGGGCCGGGCGCCCGGTGCGTGTGGCGGGGTAAGATTGATCGCGGTTTTGATTGATAATCGATTGGGTTTGTTGGGCGGAGTCTATGTCTGCTATTGATATTGTGCTTGTTGTGATCGCCTTGGTGGCGGTGGGGGTTGCTGTGGCTTGCGCCCTCCAGCTCAAGAGCCTGCGTGCCGAGCTGCGGGAGCGTGGCGACAGTAGCGCGGAAACGCTGGCAGCGCTCGAGCAGGCCAACAGCACGCTCGACACCCTGAACGTCGCGTTGGCCGAAACCCGCCGCACGGCAAATGCCATCGCGCAGCAGCAGACGACCGACGCCGCCGTAGAGCAGCAGCGCTACCTGACCATTGCGCGCGAGTTCTCGCAGGCCGGCGACCGTATGGATGACCTGCGCCGCGAGACGGCCCAACAGCTTGGCGCCAACCGCGAAGGCATCGAGCATCGCCTGGACAAGGTGCGCGAGACGGTCGATGCTCAGCTGGGCGCCATCCGCAAAGACAACAACGTGCAGCTCGACCAAATGCGCGCGACGGTGGACGAGAAGCTCTCTCGCACACTCAACGACCGACTGTCGGCATCGTTTAAGCAGGTGAGCGACCAGCTCGAGGCCGTGTACAAGGGCCTGGGCGACATGCAGTCTATCGCCGCCGGCGTGGGCGACCTTAAGCGCGTGCTGGGCAATGTCAAGGCGCGTGGCATTTTGGGCGAGGTGCAGCTGGGCGCGATCCTGGCGGACATCCTTACGCCCGACCAATATCTGGAAAACGTCGCCACCAAGCCCGGCGCCTCGGAACGCGTTGAGTTTGCTGTCAGGCTGCCGGTAGACGAGGGCGACCCCGTGCTGCTGCCGATCGACTCCAAGTTTCCGGGCGACGCGTACGAGCATCTGCTCGACGCCCAGGAGTCTGGTGACGCTGAGGCCGTCGCCGCAGCGCGCAAGACGCTCGATACGATGGTGAAACGCGAGGCCAAGGACATCTGCGAAAAGTACCTGAGTGTGCCGGCAACGACCAACTTTGGCATCATGTTCGTGCCGTTTGAGGGGCTGTACGCCGAGATCGTCAGCCGCCCCGGGCTTATCGAGATCCTGGGCCGCGACTATCACGTCAACGTAGCCGGTCCCAGCACCATGGCGGCCATCCTCAATAGTCTGCAGATGAGCTACCAGACGTTTAGGCTGCAAAAACGTACCGACGACGTACTGCGCGTGCTCTCCGCCGTCAAGGCCGAGCTGCCGCGCTATCAGGCGGCGCTGCGCCGCGCCCAACAGCAGATCGAGACCGCAGGCAAAACGGTCGAGGGCATCATTACCACGCGCACCAACGTCATGGAGCGCAAGCTCAAGGACATCGACGCGCTGGAGGATGCTGAGGAAGCCGACGCGATTTTGGGCTTGGAGTCCGCAGGCCTGCTCGCAGACCAAAAAGACGAGGACTAGTCGCAACGGACGGTGGGTCGCCGGCGTAAACGCGGGTGCCCCATCGCTTTTCGCATCGTGCTTGCCTGAAGTGCGCTTCAATGTGCAACAATGGCGTTTCGCCCTATCAGATGCGAAAGGAAGCCCATGTCTCAGAGAAGCACCAGTCCGCTCAGCCGCTCCACCGTGCGCCGCACGCTGCAGCGGTTTTGGGGTGTCACGCGCACGCAGCCGCTGATTGTCTTTCTCTCGGTGCTCTCGTCGGCGGGCTACATCTTTTTGCTCACGTTTGCCAACACCTACGTGATGGCCCTCATCGTCGACCGCGTCCAGGCCGGCCCCGTGGCGGGCGATCAAGTATTCGAGGTCTTCGGCCCCTATATCCTGGCGCTCGTACTCGTTAACCTGGTGGGTCAGATCCTCTCCAAGCTGCAGGACTACACCGTCTACAAGCTCGAGATCGCAGGCAACTACCACCTGGCGCGCCTGTGCTTCGACACGCTCTCCAACCAATCCATGACATTCCATACCAGCCGCTTTGGCGGATCGCTTGTGAGCCAGACAAGCCGTTTTATGAGCGGCTACACGGGTCTGGTCGACGTGACGGTGTATTCGCTCATCCCCACCATCACCTCGGTAATCTGCACCGTGGCCGCACTCGCCCCGGTGGTGCCGACGTTTACCGTGATCCTGGTGGGCATCATGGTCGTCTACATCGCGTTTGTCTGGCTTATGTACAAGCGCATCATGCCGCTTTCGGCCGCGACGTCCGCTGCGCAGAACAAGCTCTCGGGCGTGCTCTCCGACGCGGTCACGAACATCTTGGCCGTCAAAACCTGCGGGCGCGAGGACTTCGAACGCGATCTGTTCGACGCCGCCGATCGTGCCGCGCGCGACGCCGAGACGGTCTCGATGCACGCCATGATGCAGCGCAACTTTACGACCTCGGGCCTTATCGTCATCACCATGGCCGTGGTGAGTGTGTTCGTGGCGGGCGGTAATGCGTGGTTTGGCGTCTCGGCCGGCTCGCTCGTCATGATCTTTACCTACACCTATAACCTCACCATGCGCCTGAACTACGTAAGCTCCATGATGCAGCGCATCAACCGCGCTTTGGGCGATGCGGCCGAGATGACGCGCGTGCTGGACGAGCCACGCTTGGTGGCAGACGACCCGGATGCCCCCGAGCTCAAGGTGGGCGAGGGCGCGATTGATTTTGAGCACCTGAGCTTTGCATACCGTGACGCCGCGGCGGGCGAGAGCGTATTCGACGACTTGACGCTCCATGTGGCGGCGGGCCAGCGCGTGGGCCTGGTGGGCAAATCGGGCTCGGGCAAGACGACGCTTACCAAGCTGTTGCTGCGCTTGGACGATGTGCAGGGCGGCCGCGTGCTCGTGGACGGCCAGGACGTCTCGCGCTGTACGCAGCAGAGCCTTCGCCGTCAGGTGGCCTACGTGCCACAGGAGGCGCTGCTGTTCCACCGCTCCATTCGCGAGAATATCGCCTACGGCCGCCCCGACGCCACCGACGAGCAAATTCGTGAGGCGGCGCGCCTGGCCAATGCCCTGGAGTTTATCGACCGCCTGCCCCATGGCTTTGACACCATGGTGGGCGAGCGCGGTGTCAAGCTTTCGGGCGGCCAGCGCCAGCGCGTGGCCATTGCCCGTGCCATCCTCACCGACGCGCCGATTCTGGTACTCGACGAGGCGACGTCTGCCCTCGATAGCGAGTCCGAGGCGTTGGTGCAGGAAGCTCTCGAGAACCTGATGCGCGGCCGCACCTCCATTGTGGTGGCGCATCGCCTGTCCACCGTGGCGGCGCTCGACCGCATCGTGGTGCTGGCGGATGGCGAGATCGTCGAGGACGGCACGCATGTGCAGCTCGTCGAGGCGGGCGGCGAGTACGCGAGCCTGTGGAGCCGTCAGACCGGCGCATTCTTGGAGGCGTAAACGTCTCGGACGTGGGACAATTGTGCCCATAAGTTTATTGTGCCGTTGAGCCGAGGAGTCGTTATGCCACGCGAGACCAATGCCGCCAAGCGCGAGCGCGCCATCGAGGTGTGTGAGCGCCTCAACCGTCGCTATGGCCCGGTCGAGTGCTTTTTGGACCACGAGAATCCCTTCCGCCTGCTGATCGCGGTGCTGCTTTCGGCGCAAACGACCGATGCGCAGGTCAACAAAGTGACGCCGCGGCTGTTTGCCCAGTGGCCCACGCCCGAGGCCATGGCCGGGGCGAGCGTAGCTGACGTGGCGGACACCATCAAGTCGCTCGGCTTTTATAAGAGTAAGGCTAAGCACGCCGTGGAGGCCGCGCAGATGATCGTCGCCGACTATGGCGGCGAGGTGCCGGCCGACATGAAGGAACTCGTGAAGCTGCCGGGCGTGGGACGCAAGACGGCGAACATCGTGCTCAACGTGGGGTATGGCATCGTGGAGGGCATTGCGGTGGACACGCACGTCAACCGCATTGCGCACCGCCTGATGCTGAGTCCCAAGACACATGCCAAGGAGCCGCTCAAGACCGAGCAGGATCTGCTTAAGATTTTGCCGCACGAGTATTGGGAGTCGGTCAACCATCAGTGGATCACCTTTGGCCGCGAGATCTGCGACGCCCGCAAACCCAAGTGTGACGAGTGTCCGCTGGCAGATTTGTGCCCCAGCGTGCGCGTGGCGGGGTAGGGCGGAACGCATCTTCGTCTGGCGTTTTTTGCGGGGCTGGGTTTGCCCTTGAGCCGGAGTCCTCTCCATGCGCTACCATGACAGACAATGTATTTGACGTACGACCCGCCGAGCTTGCCCCGGCGGGCTTTTGGCGTTGCGATGCCGGAGGAACAGCATGCTCATTCACCGTATAGCCGCGCAGCTCTACACTGCCGAGGCGCTGCAGACCGTCGAGGCCGGACTCGATGCCGGCGAGGACGTGACGCTGGCCGTGTCGCAGTCGGGCCGCACGCTCATGGCGGCAGCCCAGTTTGCGCGCCGCCCGCGCCCCACGGTCTACATCGTGAGTGGCGAGGACGCGGCCGATCGCACCGCACGCAGCCTGGCCGCCTATGTGGGCCTGGCGCACGTGTGCCGCTTTCCCGAGCGCAAGGACTACCCCTGGCGCGAGCAGGCGCCCGACGACGCCGTCGTGGCGCAGCGCTGCGAGGCCCTGGGACGCATCGTGCGCGGGGACAACTGCATCATGGTTGCCTCGGCCCGTGCGCTGTTGCGCTGCGTGCCGCCGGTCGAGAGTCGCTATTGGGAGTCCACGACCTTTGCGGTGGGCGAGGAGATTCCTTTTGACGAGGTGCCGCAGCGCCTGGTGGGCATGGGCTACACCAATGCCGGCGCCGCCGACGCGCCCGGTCTGTTCCGCGTGCACGGCGACACCGTCGAGGTGTTCCCCGCACAGGAAAAGGCGCCCGTGCGCATCGAGTTCTTTGGCGACGAGATTGACCGCATCCGCCGCATGGTGAGCTCCACGGGCCAAACCATCGGCAACGAGGACAGCATCGAGATCTTCCCCTGCCGTGAGCTGGCGCTTACCGACGATGCCGTCCACAACATGCACGTGGCGCTCTATCGCGCCAGCCAGGACGACAGCAAACTGGCGGCGCTGCTCGAGATGGTGGATGCGCGTATCGTCACGCCCGAGCTCGACCGCTTTTTGCCGGTGATGTACGGCCAGACCGTAAGCCCGTTGGCGCACGTGAGCGGCAAGGCGCTCGTGGTTCTGTCCGAGCCGCGCTCGCTGTTCGACGACTGCCTGCGCGCCTACGAGGATATTGAGACCCGTGCCGGCGAGGCAGGGATTGACCGCCTGGATGGTCTGTACGTGCGCGCCCAACAGCTCGATTTTGGTGCCCAGCAGCGCCTGAACTATGTGAGCCTCATCCGTGCCGGCGGTGCGGTGACGGCCGAGCTCAAGATTGAGCAGCCGGCCATCGCAGGCTCGGACAACCGTTTTATGACGCGCATCCAGGAGGTCGTGGGCAAGCGCTATGCCTGCGTGTTTGCCATCCCCGACCGCGGCGCGCGCGAGTCGATGGAGCTCACCTTTGGCGACGAGGGCATTACCTTTGAGGAATCGCTGACGGCCGCCCCCGAAAACGCCGGCGTCATTGGCGACCGCGTGCGCGTGGCGGCGGCGGATTCTGCCGACCGTGCTGTTCGCCAGGAGGCCCATGCTTCCATTCGCGAGCGCAAGGCCGACGCGCTCAACGCCCGCTCGCTCGAGGCGGGTGCCGCCCAGGCTGCCGCCGGTGCCGCCGTGCCCACCATCTCGCGCGGGCGCGTGACCTTTGTCGATGCCGCCTTGCCGCAGGGCGTGGTGGTGCCCGATGCCAACCTGGCCGTGTTCTCGATTGCCGACCTCAACGCCCGCATGGATGCCAACCGCGCGCGCAGCCGCCGCAAGGTGGACATTACGCAGATCACGTTCCCGTTTAAGCCGGGCGACTACGTGGTGCACGCCACTCACGGCATCGCGCTCTTTAGCGAGATCGCGCGCCAGGAAGTGGGCGGCAAGGAGCGCGACTACTTTTTGCTGGAATACGCCGATGGCGACAAGCTCTACGTGCCGCTGGAGCAGGTCGACCGCATTACGCGTTATGTTGGCCCCGACGGTGACAAGCCACGCCTGACCAGGCTCAACACCGCCGACTGGACGCGTGCCACCAATAAGGCGCGCAAGAACGCCAAAAAGCTGGCGTTTGACCTGGTCGATCTGTATACGCGCCGCTCTTCGATTACCGGTATCGCCTGCCCACCCGATACGCCCGAGCAGATTGAGATGGAGCAGAGCTTCCCTTACGACGAGACGCGCGACCAGCTGGAGGCCATCGCTGACATTAAGGCCGACATGGAGGCGCCCAAGCCCATGGACCGCCTGCTGTGCGGCGATGTGGGCTTTGGCAAGACCGAGGTCGCCCTGCGCGCGGCGTTTAAGTGCGTGGACTCCGGCCGCCAGGTCATGGTGCTCTGCCCCACGACCATTCTGGCCCAGCAGCACTACGAGACGTTCTTTGAGCGCTTTGCCCCGTTTGGCCTTGAGGTCGAGGTGCTCAGCCGCTTCCGTACGCCGGCGCAGCAAAAGCGCGCGCTCAAGGCATTTGCCGAGGGCACGATCGACGTGCTTATCGGCACGCATCGTTTGCTTTCCGCCGATGTGAACCCCAAGAACCTGGGCCTGGTGATCATTGACGAGGAACAGCGCTTTGGTGTGCAGCACAAGGAGCAGCTCAAGAACCTGCGCGAGCAGATTGACGTGCTTACGCTTTCGGCCACGCCTATTCCGCGAACCATGCAGATGGCCACGAGCGGCGTGCGCGACATGAGCCTGATCACCACGCCGCCGACTGGGCGTCGTCCCGTGATCGTGCACGTGGGGGAGTACGACCCCGACGTGGTGAGCGCGGCGATTCGCCTGGAGGTGGGCCGCGGCGGCCAGGTGTACTACGTGTCAAACCGCGTCAAGACCATCGACGACGCCGTGGCGCGCGTGCACGAGGCCGCGCCCGAGGCGCGCGTGGGCGTGGCGCACGGCAAGATGAGCCCGCGCGAGGTCGAGGACGTGATGATCGAGTTCGCGACCAAAAAGATCGACGTGCTCATCGCCACGACCATCGTGGAGAGCGGCATCGACAACGCGACCGCCAACACGCTCATCATCGAGGACTCGCAGCGCCTGGGCCTGGCACAGCTCTACCAGCTCAAGGGCCGCGTGGGTCGCTCTGCCACGCAGGCCTACGCGTACTTTATGTTCCCGGGCGAGCTGCCGCTCACCGAGGAGGCCACGGCGCGCCTGACTGCACTTTCCGAGTTCCAGGACCTGGGCAGCGGCATGCGTATCGCCATGCGCGACCTGGAGATTCGCGGCGCCGGTTCGCTGATGGGCGCTGAGCAGCACGGCAACCTGTCGAGCGTGGGCTTTGATCTGTTTACGCAGATGTTGGGCCAGGCCGTGGCCGAGGCGCGCGGCGATGACGACGCCGGCGTGGAGGCGGCGAGCGTGGGTATTAATCTGCCGGCCGATTACTTCTTGTCCGAGGAGTACCTGCCGGCGGTGGACCAGCGCGTGCTCGTGTACCGCAAGCTCGCAGCGGCCGAGGACCTGGAGAGCATCGACGAGGTGCAGGAAGAGACCGAGGCCGCGCATGGCGAGCTGCCGTTGGCGGGACTCAATCTGTTCAACCGCGCGCGTATCCGTATCCGCGGCGAGCGCTTGGGGCTCGAGAGCGTCACGCTCAGCGGCGGACGCATCACGTTTTTGGGCGTCGACGTGCCCAAGAAGGTGGCCTTTGAGTTTAAGAATCGGTACGGCGCGGTGAACTTCCCCAAGAGCCGCAAGCTGTCGGTGCCCTATAAGGCGGGCGCCGGTGCGGGCAGCGGCCTGGGTCGCGGTCTCGATGCCAACGACGGCACCGGCCCCGTGGCAGCCGCCCTCATGCTGCTGCAGCAGCTGGGCGCCAGCGATGACGACTAATGGGTCGACGCTGCAAACGCCCCATTTGGGCAATCTGACCTCATCGAAAGGAAAGCATGTTCGGATACATCTATAAGAAAGATGTCGCCATGATCGCGGTTGTCCTGTGCCTTTGTCTGGGCGTGGGCAGTTTCTTCGATTATCAGATCTCGAGCGCGCTCTTCAATATCGGCAGCATGTACGGTCGCTTTATCGAGGCCGCTGGCGAGCTGCCGTTCGAGCTGACGGCGAGTATCGCGGGCGTCATGCTCGTGCGCGCGGTGCGTCCCGACTCCAGGGGGAGCAAATGGCTCGCCGTGCTCGGCATCCTCGTCAACGTTGGCCTGGCCGGCTACGAGATCGTCTCGTCCCTGAAGGTTGGCGGCAAACTCATCGCGGTTCAGCTGGTTCTGACGTTTGCATTGGTCATCGCGGCCAACCTCATCGCCTATCGCCTCACGCGCGACACCGACTCCGACGAGCTCACACGCTGGGCGCTGATGGTGCTTGCCGTGTGGGTCGCTCAGGCCATCATCCTCAACGTGATCGTCAAGCCGCTGTGGTCGCGCCCGCGCATGCGCGTGATCGAGGTGACGCAGGGACTCGATTTTCAGCCGTGGTGGGTGATCGGCAACCCCGACAAGTGGGCCTATATCGCCGCCGGCGTGATCAAGGACGGCTTTAAGTCGTTTGCGAGCGGACATACGGCACACGCGGCGATCGGCCTTATGCTCGCCGGGCTTCCCGCGGCGGCCTTTAAGGAAAAGCCGTCGCGCCGCCGCGCGGTCTTTTGGGTCGCCGCTGCGGTTGCGGCGTTCGTCGCCTTTGGTCGTATCGTGATCGGTGCGCACTTTTTGAGTGACGTGAGCTGCGGCTTTGCCCTGGTGCTGGCGCTCGAGTGCCTTGCAGCGCGCATTGCTTATCCGAGCGGCGTACAATAGCCCCATCTGAATCATCGGGCTCGTGCCCGGCTAGAGAGGATTACCATGCTCGCGTTTAACAATGACTATTCCCACGGCGCACATCCGGCAGTGCTGCAGGCGCTCGTCGACACTAATATGGAGCCGCAGCCCGGCTACGGCACCGATGCACACACCGAGCGTGCCAAGCAGCTTATCCGTGAGGCCTGCCAGGCGCCCGATGCCGACGTATTTTTCCTGGTAGGCGGCACACAGGCCAACGCGACGGTGATCGACATGCTGCTCGCGCCCTACGAGGGCGTCGTTGCCGCCGAGACCGGCCACGTTGCCTGCCACGAGGCTGGTGCCATCGAGTTTGGCGGCCACAAGGTACTCACCATCCCCGGCTACGAGGGCAAGATGCACGCCGAGGACCTCGAGAACTATATCCAGGTGTTCTACGAAAACGAGAGCTACGAGCACACGGTGTTTCCGGGTGCCGCGTACGTGAGCCTATCGACCGAGTACGGCACGCTGTGCTCCAAGGCCGAGCTCGCGGCGATTCATGCGGTGTGCCAGAAGCGCGAGATTCCGCTGTTTGTGGATGGCGCCCGCCTGGCCTATGCGCTGGCGGCCGATGAGTGCGACATTACCCTGCCCGAGCTGGCGCAGCTGTGCGACGTATTCTACATTGGCGGCACCAAGTGCGGCGCGCTCTGCGGCGAGGCTGTGGTGTTCTGCGGCATGCACGCTCCGGCGCATCCCATTCCGCGCATTAAGCAGCACGGCGCGCTGCTGGCCAAGGGCCGCCTGACGGGCGTGCAGTTTGAGGCGCTCTTTACCAATGGCCTGTATTTTGAGATCGGTCGCCAGGCGATTGAGACGGCTCAGGCGCTGCGCCGCGTGCTGCATGAGCGCGGCTACGAGTTCTTCTTGGAGACGCCTACGAACCAACAGTTCGTGATTCTGCCCAACGAGGATATGGCCCGCATTCGCGAGCACGCCTCGATCGAGTACTGGGAAAAGTACGACGAGACCCGCACCGTGGTGCGTTTTTGCACCAGCTGGGCCACGACGCAGGAGGACATCGACGCGCTGGCTGCCGTCCTGTAAGTTGATGCAATGACGAGGGCCGCCTTGCGCTTGGGTTTGGCGCAGGGCGGCCTTTGCTTTTGGGAGAAGGGTTGTATGACCGAGATGTCCGAGCCGACGATTCGCCTGGCGACGCCCGATGACGCGCCGGCGTTGCTTGCCATCTATGAGCCGTATGTGCGCCAGACGGCGATTACCTGCGAATACGAGGTGCCGAGCGTTGAGGAGTTCGCCGGGCGCATCGAGCATACACTGAAGCGCTACCCGTATCTGGTGATGGAGCTGGACGGGCGCCCGGTAGGCTATGCCTATGTGAGTCCGCTCAACAGCCGCGAGGCGTACGACTGGTCGGTCGAGACATCGATCTACCTGGCGCGCGACGTGCGCCACGGCGGACTGGGTCGCAGGTTGCACGACGCGCTCAAGCAGTGCCTGGTCGCGATGGGCATCACCAACATGTGCGCCCTCATCGCCGTGCCGCACGACAAGGACGACGAGTATCTAACGCACAACAGTCAGGATTTCCATGCCCATATGGGGTATCGCCTGGTGGGTGCCTTCGACCGCTGCGCTCAAAAGTTCGGTCGCTGGTACGACATGTGTTGGATGGAGTTGGTCCTGGCCGAGCGCACGCCCAACCAGCCCAAACCAACCTGGTTCCCCGATCTCCTCAAACCTACCATTTAGGGACAGGTTTATTTTGGCAGGTTTTATCTGGGCAAACGTTGCAAGCCGCTGCGAAGGATGCGGATACCTTCGCGGCGGCTTTTGTTTTGGGTGTGTATGACCAAGGCGATTGACCTGCGGATATAATAAAACCCCAGATAAAACCTACCAAAATAAACCTGTCCCTAAATGGTAGGTTAGCCGATGGGCTCGGTGTATTTGGCGCGGTCGGTGCGCTGGATGCGCTTGGAGATATGGAGCGGGCGGCCGTCGGTGTCGTAGACGTAGTCGGTGATTAGGATCAGCGCCTGCCCGCGCTCGACGTTGAGCAAAAACGCCTCGTTTTGCGAGGCATAGCACACCTCAAAGGTCTTATGCCCCTGCGCCGGCGTACGATGGAACTCCTGGCGCAGCGTGGCGTAGAGCGAACCGTTGATATCGCGATCGATGAGCGCCTCAAAGCTTGGCGGCAGATAGGTGGTCTCCAGGCACAGCGGTGCTTCGTCCAGATAGCGCAGGCGGACGAGCTTGACGAGTTTGCTGCCCACGGCGGCATCGAAAAACTTGGTCACGTCGCCGGCGGCCTTGGCAAAGCCCGAGTCCACCGTGCGCGTGGTGGGCTTCATGCCCTGGCCTTCGACCTGCTTGGTATAGCTCGAAAACACCAGGTTGTTCTCGTGGAGCGCGGGCGTGTCGGCCACAAAGGTGCCACGTCCGCGCTCGGTGCGCACCAGGCCCTCGTCAACTAACACCTTAAGCGCGTGGCGCACGGTGCTGCGCGACAGCCCCGATTCGTCCATGAGCTCCATCTCGGACGGCAGCTTGTCTCCGCGTGCGTAGGTGCCGGCGGCGATGCGGTCACGCAGCGTACTCGCCAGACGCTCGTATTGGGCCAAGTTCTTTTTTGACGAAGTGCTCATGCGAACGACCTGTATCTAACCTGTATGCTTACTGAACCAAGCATGTATCCAACATGACAACAAAACCGCTGGTAATGGATTGTCGAAAACTTTACCAGCAAAAATTCTAAGACAAATATAGCATACAACTAGTCGACATAACCAAAACGTGTATGTAACTTGTATGCCATCGAGAGCATCAAACGAGAAGAAAGGCTGATGCACGATGACTACTCAGGAACAGGTTAAGGATGTCGTCTCCCAGGTTTTGGCTGACAAGGCAGACAAGGGCGGCATCAAGCGCGTTGTGTGGATCGGCGCCGGCGGATCTAACGGTGGTAACTATCCTGCTCAGTACTTTATGGAGCACGAGGCTACGCAGGTCGTGAGCTCCAGCTACACCAGCAACGAGTTCGTGCACGCAACCCCTGCCTACGTCAACGAGAACACCCTGGCCGTCGTCGTGTCCATGCGCGGCACCAAGGAGACCATCGTCGCCGCCCAGGTCGCCAAGGACCACGGCGCCAGCACCATCGCCATCTATGTTGACGAGTCCGGCCTCACCGAGGTCTGCGACTACAAGATCCAGTACGACAGCTTGGCCGTCGATGAGTCCTGCATGGGCCGCACCAACTCCGCCGTCGTGACCATGATCGCCATGGAGCTCACGCAGCAGACCGAGGGCTATGCCGAGTACGAGACCGCTATGGCCGCGTTCGACTTGGTCGACCCCATCTATCGCAAGGCTGTCGAGTACACCCGTCCGCTCGCTGCCAAGTGGGCCGAGCAGAACGCCGACAAGCCCTGCATCAACGTTATGGCTCAGGGCCCGCTCTTTGGTGCCGCCTACGTCTTTAGCATCTGCAACGTGCAGGAGATGCTGCAGATCGACTCCTGCACCATCAACACCTGCGACTTCTTCCACGGTCCCTTCGAGATCCTGGACAAGCGTACCTCGCTGTTCCAGCTCATCAGCGTCGGCCGCAGCCGCTGCAACGACGAGCGCGGCATCCGCTTCGTCAGCCAGTACGGTGGCGAGCGCGTCTATCAGCTCGACGCCAAGGAGCTCGGCCTCAACGACATCAAGGACAGCGTGAGCGAGTACTTCAACCACCTGATCTTTGCCCCGATCCTCAACAACGTGTATATGCGCGCGCTCTCTGCCGTCACCCACAAGGACTATATGACGCGCCGTTACATGTGGAAGCTGGACTACTAGTTACGCCGTTCTACCGAACGGCGTAACGGCTCGACGCTGCGCGCCCGGCATTTGGCCAATCTGCCGTTCAATTTCAAAGGCGCGACCAGAAGGTCAGCGCCTTTTCATTTCACGGCACCTTGGCTCAAATGACGGGCGCTCGCTGACGTTGCCAAAACGTCGGCGTCGTCGTGTTTGTTAAGGGGTTGGTGCATTGGGGCCAGGTTCATATGCACCAAGTTGGTGCATATGAACCTGGCCTCTTTGCACTAATGGGTTGTAGCGGAAAAGCAGATTTTCCCGTTTGCCGATTTGTGCCTTGAAAAATGTATATAACGACTATAACGTAGTGTGAAACATATTGGAAACAATACCGAGGAGGCTGCGTTGAAGAAAAGCAATCTGGGCTATGTGCTGGTGCTGATCGCCGCGCTTATGTGGGGCAGCATCGGAATCTTTGTAAACGGCATCTCGGCCATGGGCGTTACGTCCCAGAGTATGGCTGCCTTTCGCTTGTTGGTCGGAGCGCTTATCTTGGCGCCGGTCCTGATGTTTATGGGCTGCCGTTCGGGTGAGGGGTCTACCGTGGCTCAGGGTCCGCTGGCCCTGTTCAAGGCAAGCCCTAAAGAGCTTGTTTCCTGCGCGCTTGTCGGTATCGTCGGTTTGGCCGCCGCCAACACTTGCTATTACGAGTGTATGGGCGAGGTGGGCATGTCCACGGCCTCGGTGCTGCTCTACACCTCGCCGGTGTTTGGCGTCGTGCTCGGCCGCGTGCTTTATCGCGAGGACGTGACCCCCAACAAGCTCGTTGCCATCGCTTTTAACATAGGGGGCTGTGTACTTGCAGTAACTAATGGCGACCTTTCCGGTTTCCATTTTTCGGTTTGGGGCGTCACGTCGGGCGTGATTGCAGGCTTTTGTGGGGCGTCGCTCGCGGTGTTTAGCCGGATAGCAACCAAGACGGTCCACCCGCTGGCTGTCACGTTTTGGGGCCTTGTTTTTGGCGGTGCGGTTATGGCGGCTATCGCGGCTCCGTGGCCGGATGTCGCCGCGGCAATGTCGCCACAGCTGCTGCTGCTGTTCCTTGGCTTTGGACTCATCCCCACAGCCGTGGCTTACATCTTATATATGCAGGGTCTGTCCATGGGGCTCGAGACATCGAAAGTTCCCGTCGTAATGTCTTTCGAGACGGTCGTCACCGTACTGGTGGGCATTGGTGTCTATGCCGAGTCCGCCGGCGCGATCAAGGTCCTGGGTATTGTGCTGGTGCTCATGTCCATCCTGATTATGAACACCGACTTCTCCAAGCTGCGCAACAGTGTATTTGTCGGTCATGTCGCTGAGAGCATGACCTTTAAGCCCAACGCGTGGTGGACGGAGAAAACGCAGGACATGGATCTGTTTAAGGAGCGCACCGGCATCGCGCTGGAGCCCACCGTGCAGGAAAGCCCCTGGTACTTCGTGCGATAGAGGATTGCGCGCAGGGTCCGACTTGGGGTTATCCCGCCAGTGCCGGCCTGCCCAGCCCCAACGTTTCAAGTACGTTAAACCCGTCAACGGTCGATTTTCACCCGCGAACGGTCTTTATACTAATTAGCAATATCCACAACGTATAAGACGTTATAATGACCATAACGAAAAGGAGGAGGCAAGATGAATCAGATCATTCTCGCATCTCATGGCGGCCTGGCCGCAGGCGCCAAAGACACGCTCGAGATGGTTCTCGGCGACGTGTCGAACGTCCACGTCGTGTCGCTTGCTCGTGACGACAAGGAGCCCATCACCAACAAGGTGGACGCCATGATCGCCACGTTCAATGCGGACGACACCGTCTATGTGCTGACCGATATGCTCGGCAGCTCGGTCAACAACAGCATGGTCGAGCTTTCCCGCAACGGTGCGGCATTCACGGTGATCAGCGGTTTCAACATCCCGCTGGCACTGACGCTCGCTATGAGCCCCGCCCCCGTCAAGGGTGCCGAGCTCGCGGCCCTCATCAACGAGGCCCGCACCGGTCTGACCAACCCCAACGCACCGGTCGAGGCTGCCGCGGCTCCCGCCAAGAAGGCCAAGGCGCCCCGTCACAGCTCCGGTCCCGCCAAGATCGTCCTCGCACGTCTTGACTACCGTCTGCTGCACGGTCAGGTCGTCTTTACCTGGACCACCAAGGTTCAGGCCGAGCGCATCATCGTCGTCGACAACGCTGCCGCCAACGATGACATCAAGAAGGGCGCTCTCAAGCTTGCCAAGCCCCAGGGCGTGCGCCTGAACGTCTTTACCGTCGAGCGTGCCCTCGCCAAGATGGACAAGCTCAACACCCTCGGCGAGCGCGTCATGTTCGTCTTTGGCAACACGGCCGAGATGCTGCAGTTCTGCCAGGGCTACAAGCTCGACGCCATCAACCTGGGCGCCACCGCCAACCACGACGGTGCCGATCAGATCGGCGGCAAGGACAGCTCCGTCTTCCTCGACGCCACCCAGAAGGCCGACGTCAACCAACTGCTCGACATGGGCATCAAGCTCTATGTCCAGCAGACCCCTACGTATCAGAGCGTCGACATCGACGCCAAGCTGTAATCAACCAGGCTTTTGCCTGACTGAAAGGAGAAGGGTATGAATACGTTCATCAGTGCGGTGCTCGTCGGCCTCGTCGGCGTGTTCTGCATGTGGGACTCCCGCCTGCTCGGTCGTCTTAACTTCGAGCAGCCCCTCGTTGGCGCTACGCTCGTCGGTCTGCTGCTGGGCGATGTGCCCACCGGCCTTGCCGTCGGTGCCGCCGTCGAGCTCGTGTCCATGGGCCTGGTGCAGGTCGGCGCCGCCGTTCCGCCCGATATGGTCCTGGGCGGCATCGTGGCCGCTGCCTTTGCGTGCCTGACCGATGCTTCCGCCGAGACCGCCATGACGATCGCCATCCCGGTCGCCGTCCTGGGTCAGCTCCTCGGCATCGTGTTCCGTTCCATCATCGCCGCCCTCACCCATGTGGCCGATAGCGCGATTGATAACGGCAAGTTCAAGACCGCCTACCGCATGCACATCTGCGCCGGCTCCGGTCTGTACGCCATCATGTACTTCCTGCCGATCTTCCTGGCCGTCTTTGTCGGTACCGACCTGGTCCAAGCCATCGTCAACATGGTTCCCGAGTGGCTGTCCGTTGGTCTGAACGTCTCGACCAAGATCATGACCGCCTACGGTCTGGCCCTGCTGCTCACCATGATGATCAAGAAGGGTATGACCCCGTTCCTGTTCATCGGTTTCCTGCTCGCCGCCTACCTCAACCTGTCCGTCATCGCGGTCGCTCTGATCGGTGTGTGCCTGGCTATCGTCTTCATGGGCTTCAAGTTCAACGGTTCCCATGCAGCCGCCGGTGTCGATTCCGACTATGATCCGCTCGAAGACGACGAAGACTAAGGAGGAACACACTATGGCAACCGCAACCAAGGACGTGTCCCTGAACAAGAAGGTCAGCCAGTTCTTCTGGCGCTCCTGGGCCATCCAGGCCTCTTGGAACTACGAGCGTCAGATGAACATGGGCTTCCTCTACGGCATGGTCCCCACGCTCGACCGCCTCTACCCCGACGAGTCTGACCCCAAGCAGCTCGCTGCTAAGAAAGAGGCTTACCATCGTCACATGGCGTTCTACAACTGCACCCCGCAGACGAGCGCTTTTGTCCTAGGCCTCGCCGCCTCCATGGAGGAGGAGTACGCCAAGGATCCCGAGAACTTCGATCCCGATTCGATCAACGCGGTCAAGACCTCCCTCATGGGTCCGCTTTCCGGCATCGGTGACTCCCTCTTCCAGGGCACCATCCGCGTTATCGCCTTTGGCCTGGGCGTTCAGCTGGCTCAGCAGGGCTCCATCATGGGCCCGATCCTGGCCATGCTCATCTCCATCGTCCCCTCTGTGCTGATCACTTGGTTCGCAGCCAAGATGGGCTATCAGGGCGGCCACGAGTACCTGAGCAAGCTCCAGGGCGGCGACCTCATGGAGAAGCTCATGTATGTCTGCGGCATCGTGGGTCTTATGTCCGTGGGCGGCATGATCGCTACGCTGATCGGCGCCACCACCCCGCTGCAGTTCGCTGATGGCACCGTCGTGATCCAGGACATCCTGGACGGCATGATGCCCCAGATGATCTCCCTCGGCCTCACCGGCCTTATGTACTGGCTCATCAAGAAGAACGTCAACACCGGTTGGCTTCTCGTGATCGCCATCGTGGGCGGCATCGCCCTCTCCGCGGCCGGCATCCTGGCCTAGTCGCGACCCAGCGTCTAACCGCTTTCCCCCGGGGGCCTGCCTGGCATCCCATACCCCAGGCAGGCTTCCATCCCTAGATGTGTCAAAGAGACAGTCCCTTTGACACATCCTCAACGGGCCGGCGACTCGGTCCAAATTACGGTAACCCTGCGTGCGTCCGGCAAAGTGGCGCCGCAAAAATCGAAAGGAATGTGTCAGATGTACGAGATCGACCTTAACCTCCCTAAGCAGATCGTCGCTGACGTCCTGTCCAACCACGAGATCCACAGCGTCGCCTTCGTCGGCTGCGGTGCTTCCATGTCCGACCTTTACCCCGCCAAGTACTTCCTGGCCAACAACACGGACAAGCTGAACGTTCAGATCTTCACCGCTAACGAGTTCAACTACGACACGCCTTCCTGGGTCAACGAGCACACCTTCGTGATCACTTGCTCCCTCGGTGGCTCCACGCCCGAGACCGTCGAGGCCAACAAGACCGCCAAGAAGCACAACTGCCCGGTCGTCTCCCTCACCAACAAGGCTGGCTCCGCTCTGACCGTCGACGCCGACCACGTCATCGTCCACGGCTTCCACGCCAACTACGCTGCCAAGTGCGAGAAGCCCGGCTACGCCATCGCTCTTGCTCTCGAGATCCTTCAGCAGACCGAGGGCTATGACCACTACGAGGACATGATCACCGGCCTCACCAACGTCTTCGAGCTTTGCGAGAACGCTGCTCAGTCCGCCAAGGGCCTCGCCAAGCAGTTCGCCCAGGACTTCAAGGACGACGAGATGATCTACTTCATGGCCTCCGGTGCCTCCGAGAAGATGGCTTATTCTCACGCCGCCTTCCTGTTCACCGAGATGCAGTGGATCGATGCCGCCGCCTACAACACCGGCGAGTACTTCCACGGCCCGTTCGAGGTTTCCACCGAGGGTAAGCCCTACGTCTTCTTCATGTCCGACGGTGCCACCCGTCCGATGGACGCCCGCGCCCTCACCTTCCTTAAGCGCATGGGCGCCAAGGTCGCTCTGATCGACTCCAAGGACTACGGTCTGGCCGACGCCGTGCCGGCAAGCGTCGTCACCTACTTCAACCCGCTGCTGCACCTCGCCGTTATGCGCGAGTACGGCAACCAGATCGCCGAGGCCCGTCAGCACCCGCTGACCATGCGTCGCTACATGTGGAAGCTTTCCTACTAATCACAAGTAAGTAGACCTTACAGGTTGATTGAGAGGGGATGGGGTTTGCGCCCCGTCCCCTTTTTTGCTCTGGGGAGGGCGCGCCCGTCGCGCCGCAAAACCCCAGATAAAACCTACCAAAATAAACCTGTCCCTTTTTGGCGGGTGGGAGGAGATGCGTATGATCAAGGCAGTGCTGTTTGATATGGACGGCGTGCTGGTCGATACCGAGTGGTTCTACAACCGTCGCCGCGTGGCGTTTATGGAGGAAAAGGGGTTCCACTTTGACGAGATCCCCGATCTTTCGGGGTCTAACGAGCCTGCCATCTGGAAGTCGCTGGTGCCCGACGATGTTGAGCTGCGCGAGCGCTTGCGCGTTGAGTACAAGCAGGTCTACAGCCCGGTTCACCCTGTTCCGTATGCCGAGCTGCTCAACGAGCAGGCGGAGCCGGTGATGCGCGAGCTGCACGAGCGCGGCGTCAAGTGTGCCATCGCGAGCTCGTCCTATCGCGAGCTCATTGACGAGCTGGTGGAGATTGCCGGTATCACCGACGTGCTGGACTACACCATCAGCGGTCACGAGTGCAGTGCATTTAAGCCCGACCCCGAGATCTACCTGCGTGCCATGGAGGCACTGGGGGTGGAGCCTACCGAGTGCCTGGTTATCGAGGACTCGCCTTTGGGCATCGAGGCCGGCAAGCGCTCCGGCGCGCGCGTCCTGGCACTGCGTCCGCACGAGGGCGTTAACCTGGACCAAACGGGAGCCGACGCCGTCATCGACAACCTCGCCGACATTCTGACCGCTTTGTAGCGTCAATTCGCCGCAAGAAGTGCGGATTCACACGTCTCTTGCGGTGGATTGGCTCATTTTGGCTTTGATTTAGATCCGTTTGGCTTCGACTCGGACTAAGTGAGTAGACTTTTTGGCACATGCCGAGCACAAAGCGTATCTGCCTTAGTAAAACCGCAGGTCGGAGAGGTGGCTGTTTTGAGTGCGCTTGGTAGATCGCGAAAAGTCTACTCACTTAGAATTTGGCTCTTTGGTTGGGGAGCTGCTGGCTCGTTTTGGTTGTCGAGAGAGGGTGAATTGAAGCGCCCTCTCGCGCTCCATGCTACAATCGCCGGCATGCCCCACAATTACATCTGCCTTCGAAAGGAGCCTACGTGGCGAACGCCATCGATCAGCTCACGGACCGCGTGCTCGTGCTCGGCCGTCTCACCATCGTCCGCCGCGCCATTACTGCCGTGGCGGTCACCATCTCCGCCGTTCTCCAGACATTTCTGATTCAGGCGTTCATTCGCCCCGCCGACCTGCTTCCGAGCGGCCTCACCGGCGTCGCGGTCCTGCTCGATCGCGTCACCTCGCTCGGCGGCGTTCACATCGACATCTCGCTCGGCATGCTCGCGCTCAACATCCCCGTGGCGCTCCTGTGCTGGAGCGGCATTAGCAAGCGCTTCGTCATCTTCTCGATGATGCAGGTCATGCTCTCGTCGCTGTTCCTCAACGTCTTTCACTTCGCGCCGTTTTTGGGCGACAAGATCATGCTCATCATTTTTGGTGGCGTGGTCTCGGGTCTGGGCGCTGCCATCGCGCTTAAGTCCGGCGCATCCACCGGCGGCACCGACTTTATCGCGCTGTGGGTTTCCAACCACACGGGCAAGACCATCTGGGGCGTTATCTTTGGTTTCAACTGCTTTATCCTGGCGATCTTTGGCTTTATGTTTGGCTGGGACAACGCGGCGTACTCCATCGTGTTCCAGTTTATTTCGACCAAGACCATCGACAGCTTCTATCGTCGCTACGATCGCGTGACGCTGCAGATCACGACGCGCAAGGCCGACGAGGTCATGACCGCCTATGTTGACCATTTTCAGCATGGCATTAGCTGTGCCGAGGTCATTGGCGGATACAGCCGCGAGAAGATGTACCTGCTGCATGCCGTTGTCTCGACCTACGAGAGCCAGGACATTATCAAGCTGGTGTGCGACATTGATCCCGGCGCCGTGATCAATGTGTTCCATACGCTCAACTTTGTGGGCGGCTGGTGGGGCGGTCATGTCGACGAGCCCATGCCCACGGCCGTGCCCGATCCCGACAAGCCCGCGCGCATGGCCAGCAGGCAGGCGCGCCTCATCGATCAGGACAGCCTGCAACAGGACGACGGCAGGTAAGGATTTGCTGTATGCGGTGTATCGTTTTATGAGGCTTCGGTAGTTTGTGTGACAAGGGGCTAGCCTAGGCA
>NZ_QROG01000028.1:0-25000 GCF_003474585.1 Collinsella sp. AF39-11AT
GTTGCTGCCTAGGCTAGCCCCTTGTCACACAAACTACCGAAGCCTCTCTTTTTATTGAGCCCCAGCACCGCCTCGGCATCGTTGCCGGCAATGTCGAGCGCCAGCTTATCAATGACCACCTGGTCCTTGGTAGATGCATCGACGGAGACAACGCGGAAGTCACCTTCCTGCATGGCCGGGTCAAACGGCCCAACCTTGGCAAAGTCCCACGGCTCCAAAATCCCCATAAGGCGAACGTCCAGGTAGTTTGCCCTGGAATACGCCCAGTCGAGCACCTCGTAGTACACCAGGGTCTCCTTGCTCAGCCCCTTGCCCGGGAAGGACGCCATCATGCGTAGATCCGCGAGCGCCATGGGGAAGTAGAAGAGCATCATGTCATTTTGAATCGCGTCTTCCACGTCGTGCCCGGCAAAGGCGTCGGGGTACTGGCGCACCAGCTGCAGCGCGTTGGCACGTGCCTGCTGCGGCGAGATTTCGCAGGGAATACCCTGCTCAGGTACATACTCCGCACCAACGCCCATAGTCAGGCGCTTGCTAAAGGTACCGGGTTTGAGCAGGTCGGCAACGCCGATCGTATTACCGCAGGACGGGCACTCAAACACGCGCTGGGTCGATGACCCCTCAAAGGACGCACCGCAGAAGGGGCAGGGAATGCTCACGTGCGCTGCCTCTTGGAACTCTTGAGCCGTGCCGCGGTCCTCCCACAGCAGATGCTCCAGAACCGACTGGTTGCGCCAGTACGAATTGAAGAAATACCAGTCCGGGTCCTCCGGGCGCTCGAGCTGCGACACATAGGTGAGCTTAAGCAGTCCATCGACAACCGTCAGTGGCGTATGGCGAATGCCCAGGGCGCTCTTGGGCTCCCCCGCATCGGCCTGCCACGGAACGACCGTGCCGCAATAGGCGCACTCAAAGCTGCGTTTAGCCTGGTGTGAGTACATAGGGCCGCCGCAGTTTTGGCATTTAATGGCAAACATCTCGTCCATGGATACGTCCTCCTTTGCGCAGGGGCTGTCGACATTAAGTATGTCGGGCGGGCAGGCACATGCCCATACCCATGTGGCCCAAAATGGAGCACCCGGTCGGACAAGAAGCCCCACTCGTTAGCACCAGCAGACCATTGCTGCATTTTCTGAGCATCGGCGCACGGTGCGCCCATGCGAGCTACACTATCCCCTTAACCATGATTGTGAGGACGATTGCCATGCTATTTGTAAATCGGCTGGTACATACGCTTGTTCCCGGCAGTGAGGACGAGCCGGTCGATACAACTTGTCGCACCAACGCGGGCTTTGCCGCAAGCCTTATCTGCATTGGCCTCAACATTGCCCTGTGCCTAGCCAAGGGCATCGCGGGCCTGCTCGCCGGCTCCGTCTCGCTCATCGCCGACGCCTTCAACAACCTCTCCGACGCCTCGAGCAACATCGTGAGCCTGCTCGGATTCCGCCTTGCCAGCCGCCCGGCAGACGAAGGCCACCCCTATGGCCACGGCCGCTACGAATACCTCGCCGGCCTGTTTGTCGCCGTCCTCGTTTGTGCCGTCGGCATCAACCTGGTGCTCGAGTCCGTTACCAAGATCATCAAGCCCTCCCCCACCGCCTACACGCTCGTTTCCCTTGCGGCACTGGCTGCGTCCATGCTCGTTAAGCTCTGGATGGCCGCGTTTAACCGCACGCTGGGCGACCGCATCGACTCGGAGACGCTCATCGCCACGGCGCAGGACTCCAAAAACGATGTCATCACCTCGGGCTCGGTCTTAGCAGCGGCGCTTATTTCGCAAACGACCGGCTTTGACCTCGACGGCTGGGCGGGCCTGGGCGTGGGCGTCTTCATTTGCATCAGCGGCATGGGCCTGGTGCGCGACGCCATCAGCCCGCTGCTGGGGCAAGCGCCCGACCCCAAGCTCGTCCAGGAAATCCGCGACAGGATCATGTCGTACCCCCAGGTCCTGGGCACGCACGACCTCATGGTACACGACTACGGCCCCGGCCGTCAGTTTGCCAGCGCACACGTGGAAATGCCCGGCGAGGGTGATGCCTTTGAGCACCACGAGATTCTGGACACCATCGAGCACGATATCAAACGCCAGATGGGCATTGGCATTACGCTGCACTGCGACCCCATCGCAACAACCGGTGATGACCTGCGCGGCTGGGTCAAGCGCGGCGTAGCGCAGATCGACCCCGCGCTTTCCATCCACGACCTGCACGAGCACGACGGGTTCGTTTCGTTTGACCTGGTGCGTCCCGACGACTTTGACATATCCGACGAGGAGCTGTTGGAGCTCGTCACGCGCATCGTGCACGAGCGCCGACCCAATGCCTCATGCGTCGTTACGTTTGACTCGGGCTTTAGCTCGCCCGACCGTCCGGCCGAGCAGCTGTAGCCCGCTTAACAGCTAGTTTCCCTGCGCGCCCGAGATGCCGTTTTGCAGTGCATTCCAGGCACCCGTCGCCATGTCGCCCAAGTTCTGCGCGGTGTCGCCCAGGTTTTGTGCCGTATCGCCCAGCTCTTGCGCCTTGTCTCCCAACTCCTGTGCCTTGTTGCTCAAGTCCTCCAGCGTATTGGAACTCGAGCTGTCGGTACCGCTTTGGCCGTCGGGCGAGTTGCCCGAGCTATTCTTGTGCGTGAGTTGAATTTCGAGGTTGCCGCTGTCGTTATAGTAAGCAGAAGTAACGACCCAGTTGGCATCGATGACGGGCGTTGAGCCATCATCAGTCAGGACCACGGCATTCGAAAGATTGGCGCCGCGCGACTTGAGAAGTTTCTTGGCGTTGGACCAGTACTGCCCCGGGATATCGCTCAGATCGACGGTGCTAGACGAGGCGGACTCGGTTTGCTCGGCAGCGGTATCAGCCGTTGAACTCCCTCGCTTGTTGAGCATGCCCGACACAATGGCAAACACAACCGACAGCGCAAAGAAGATCGCCAGCACGATGAGGATCTTCTTGATCACGCTCGACGAACGCGACGGCTTCTTCTCCTCGTCCTCGCCATATTGCGGAATCGACTTGGGGTACTCGCGATACGGCTCGCGCGACTCGTAGCGAGACTGCGCCGTGCGAGGCATATACGTCGTCTGCTGAGGCTGCGGAATGGGATTTTGCGGCAGGTCATCATAGGGATTCGGCGTCGAGGCGGCATAAGAATCCTGCGGCGCGTAATCAAACGGGTCCGGAGCTGCGTTGCCATAGGGGCCTTGCGAAGATACGGCATAAGAATCCCGCGCTGTGTCGCCATAGCCCATAACCCGGGTTGGCTCGGCAGAAGGCTGCGTCGCGGCGGGGTCGGTATAACCGGGGTTGGGAACAACGCGGGTCGCATCGGCGCTATCGCCAGCCTGCGCGGAACCGTAGCCGCCCATCACGGTTGTCTTGTCCTGATCCATGCAACGATTCCTTTCCGTCGCCCGTAAGCATCAAGTTATCCATGCATTCTACCCGCGCAAAAGCCCGTGACGGACAGAGCCCGTCCATATCTACAAGACAAGCGCGGCTAGAAAACAAAAGCCCCGCCGGGCCTTGTGGGCACGGCGGGGCGGACAAGCAGCTATGGGCAGCAGGCTTAGAACAGGCCGGTAATGTTGCCGTCGTTGTCGACGTCGATGTTTTCGGCCGCGGGAACCTTGGGCAGACCCGGCATGGTCAGAACGCTGCCAGTCAACGCAACCACAAAGTGGGCACCGGCGGAAACCTTGAGCTCGCGCACGGTGATGCGGAAGCCCTCGGGAGCGCCCAGCGCCTTGGCGTTGTCGCTAAAGCTGTACTGCGTCTTGGCGACGCACACCGGCAGGTTGCCAAAGCCGTTCTCGCGCAGCTCGGCGAGCTGACGCTTGGCAGCCGGCGTAAAGTCGACACCATCGGCGCGGTAAACCTTGGTGGCGACGGCCTCGAGGGCATCGGCCACATCGGCGCCGTCCTCGTAGGCAAACTTGAGCTCGCTCGGCTGCTCAATCAGGCGCATGACCTCATCGGCCAGGTCGAGCGCGCCCTCGCCGCCCTTGGCCCAGACCTCGGAAAGCTTAACGTTGACGCCGAGCTGCTGGCACTCGGACTCGATGAGCGCAAGCTCGGCCTCGGTGTCCGTCGGGAAGCGGTTGATGGCGACCACGCAGGGAAGACCATAGACGTTCTGGATATTGTCAACATGGCGCAGCAGGTTAGGCATGCCGGCCTTGAGGGCATCGAGGTTCTCGTCGTTGAGGTCGGCCTTGGCAACGCCACCGTTGTACTTCAGCGCACGAGCGGTCGCGACGACCACGACGGCGCTGGGGCGAACGCCCGTCATGCGGCACTTAATGTCGAGGAACTTCTCGGCACCCAGATCGGCACCGAAGCCGGCCTCGGTAATGGCGACATCGCCAAAGCGCATCGCCATACGCGTAGCCATGATGGAGTTGCAGCCGTGGGCAATGTTGGCGAAGGGACCGCCGTGGACAAACGCGGGCGTGCCCTCGAGCGTTTGCACCAGGTTGGGCTTGAGCGCGTCCTTAAGCAACGCGGCCATGGCACCCTGGGCCTTAAGGTCGCGGGCACGGACGGGCTCGCCGGCAAAGCTGTAGCCGACGACGATCTCACCCAAGCGTTCCTTGAGGTCGCTGATGCTCGTAGACAGGCACAGGATTGCCATGACCTCGGAGGCGACGGTGATATCGAAGCCGTCCTCGCGCGGCACGCCCTGGGCCTTACCGCCAATGCCGTCGATAACGTGGCGCAGCTGACGGTCGTTCATATCGACGACGCGCTTCCAAGTAATGCGCTTAACGTCAATACCGAGCTGATTGCCCTGCTGGATGTGGTTATCAAGCATGGCGGCCAGCAGGTTGTTGGCAGCACCGATAGCATGAAAGTCGCCGGTAAAGTGCAGGTTGATATCCTCCATGGGGATCACCTGAGCCCAGCCGCCACCGGCAGCACCGCCCTTAACGCCAAAGACGGGGCCGAGCGAAGGCTCGCGCAGGGCCACGGCGCTCTTGACGCCGCGGCGACGCAGGCCATCGGCCAGACCGATGGTCGTGGTGGTCTTGCCCTCGCCCGCAGGCGTTGGGTTGATAGCGGTCACGAGGACGAGCTTGGCCTGGTGATCAGTCGGCTCGTTGAGCAGTGAATAGTCGACCTTAGCCTTGTCGAAGCCGTACGGAATAAGGTGCTTAACGTCGACGCCGGCGTTCTTGGCCACCTCGGTAATAGGCAGTGGCGTGACAGAACGTGCGATTTCGATGTCAGTAGGCATGAGCGGTCCTTTCGTTACCGAATGAGAAAAAGACCAATTCAGCATAGCACGGGCGCGCAATAGTAAAACACCCGTAACCGATGAATGGCGATATGTTTATCCAATGCTCAGCGATAGCTTAACAGCCCGCCAAAACAAAGCGCCCTAAATGGTAGGTTCAATCCCCAAGTGCTCAAAGGTGCGAAGCGTTGCCTGGCGGCCCTGGGGCGTGCGAATCATCAAGCCGCACTGCAGCAGATAGGGCTCATAGACATCCTCGAGCGTTCCCGGGTCCTCGCCCACCGCGCTGGCAAGCGTTGTCAGGCCCACGGCACGTCCGGAGAACGTCTTAGCGAGTGTCTCCAAAATGCGAATATCCATCCAGTCCAGACCAAGCTCATCGATCTCGAAGAACTCGAGCGCCTGGCGGCAGATATCGAGCTCGATAGGGCCGTTGCCGCGCACCTGTGCGTAATCGCGCACGCGCTTGAGCAGGCGGTTGGCAAGACGTGGCGTGCCGCGCGAACGCGAGCCGATCTCGAGCGCACTGGGGTGGTCGATCGTCACGCCCAGGATGGACGCCGAGCGCGTCACAATCTGCGCGAGTTCTTCGACCGTGTAGTAATCCAGGCGATATGAAATGCCAAAGCGGTCGCGCAACGGGCCGGTCAACATGCCTGAGCGGGTCGTTGCCGCTACCAGCGTAAACTTGGGGATATCCAGGCGAATCGAGCGCGCCGCCGGACCCTTGCCAATCACGATATCGAGGGCAAAGTCCTCCATCGCGGGGTACAGGACCTCCTCGACCGAACGGTTGAGGCGGTGGATCTCGTCAATAAACAGCACATCACCCGGCTGCAGGTTGGTAAGGATAGCCGCCAGGTCACCGGTGCGCGCGATGGCAGGGCCACTCGTGGTCTTGATCTGAGCGCCCAGCTCGTTGGCGATAACGGTGGCCAGCGTGGTCTTGCCCAGGCCCGGAGGACCCGAGAAGATCACGTGGTCGAGCGTCTCGCCACGGCTCTGCGCCGCTTCGATCAACACGCGCAGGCTCTGCTTGATGTGCTCCTGGCCACAGTAGTCGTCCAGGCGCTGGGGGCGCAAAGTGCGGTCGACATCGAGGTCCTCGGCCGTCAGCTCCGAGCCCACCATGCGCTCGCCGTGCGCCATGGATGCCGCCGGCGAGTTGCCGGGCGTCGCCCACAGGTCCTGAGAGTCATCGGCTTCCCACATCACGCATCCATTCCGAGTCGCTTAAGCGCCGCGCCGAGCAGATCCTCGACACGCATGTTCTGCCCATCATACCCGCTCAGGGCAACATCGGTCTCCTGCGGGCTAAAGCCCATGGAAAGGAGCGCCGCACGGGCGTCATCGATGGCCGAGGGAGCGGCAGCGGGCACGGGCATCGCAACCTGGCCGGGAATCACGTCGACCGGCACAAAGCCCTTGTCCTTGGCAAAGGTGCTCTTGAGCTCCAGGATCAGACGCTGAGCTGTCTTTTTGCCCACACCGGGCACCTTGGCCATGCCCTTGTCGTCCTCGGCCATCACCAGCGAATACAATTGCCCCACGGTATAGGTGGAAAGCACGGCGAGCGCCAAGCGCGGGCCAACGCCCGAGACAGACACGAGCCGATCGAACATCGTGCGCTCATCCTTAGAGGAAAAACCGAAAAGTGTCATGGCGTCCTCGCGCACCTGCATACGCGTGTAGAGGCGGACCTCGCCGCCGGGCGTCGGCAACGTGGCCGCAGTGCTGCCCGAGATGCCGAGCTCAAAGCCAACGCCCGACACATCGACGACAGCAGAGCTCATCGTGGCCTCGACAAGCGTTCCGTGGAGCTGGGAGATCATCAGTATCCGGTTCCTCTCTGTTGATAGAACTCGCCGCCGGTAAGCGCCCGGGTACGGCTGAGGTTAACGTGGCAGATGGCGCAGGCCAGGGCATCGGCGGCATGGTCGGGATGCGGGTCGTGATCGAGCTGCGTGAGCGTGCGCACCATGTAGGCGACCTGCCGCTTATCTGCGGCACCGGTACCCACCACAGCCTGCTTGATCTGCATAGGCGTGTACTCGCCGATCTCGAGCGCGCACTCCGAAAGCGCCACGAGCGCGGCACCGCGGGCATGTGCCGTGGGGATTGCCGAGCGGACATTAGCGCCAAAGTAGATGCTCTCGATGGCAGCGGTATCGGGTCGATAACGCTCCACGACACCCTTGAGGTCGCGGGCGATATGCGACAGGCGCACCGCGAGCGGACTACCCGCGCTGGTCTCGATACAACCGTAGGCACGGCAGCGAACCTCGCCACGCCGCTCCTCGATAATCCCCCAACCCGTATGGGCCAAACCGGGGTCGATACCCAAAATGACCAAGCCAACCTCCCCTCGCCACAAGTACGGCGCAAGACAAGGCCTCGCGCACTATTCACGAACGTCTGTTCTAGAATAACACAACAGCGACCGTATCTAACAAGCAAGGTTGAACCATAGGTTGAGCATAAGTCAGCGAGCGAGTCCCTGCCGTGGCAAGGTGTCGCGAAAGAGGAGCGCCGCGTACTTCTGTACGCAAGCGACGGTTTGAGCGGCAGATTGCCCGACAGGGGCTCGCGCAGCGTCGACTCGTTACGCGGTTTGGCAAAACCGCGTAACCTTGGCCCCGTCCCCAGTTTAGTTCTGCGAGAAGAATGGGAACTGTCGGGGATCCACCGGCGGATGCGGCATCGGACCACCCTGGGGACCACCTTGCGAGCCGCCCTGACCGCCCATCATCTTATCGATGGCGTCCTGAACCTCGCCCTCGAACTTCTTCATTCCCTCGTGCAAACGACGCTGACCGTCCTCGGAGCGCAGCTCCTCCATCTGCTCGGGCGAAATACCCAGTAGCTCGCCCAGCACGCCCATCATCTCGTTTCGCATGCGCTCACTCGTATCCTCGTCAGCAAAACGGCGCACCTCGGCGCGCGCCAGCGAATCGACCGACATACGCTCCTTGCCATTAAGCCCCAGGTCGGACCAGGCGAGCATGTACGGCCAAGAGCGCTCGGCAAACGAGCGGGACGAGACGATCGGTGCCGTCGGCAATATGCGGCGGGCAGCCTCACCCTGTCGAACGAGCATCAGCAGCAGCGAGCAGGCCTCAGGCTTGCCAGCGGCCATCGGGATGTCGTCGAAAGATCGATTGCGGTCCACGTGCGCCTCGAGCGCACCATCGACCTCACCCGGTTCGAGCCCACCGAGCAGCTGCGCCGCGCGGTCGAGCATGTCGACCGGACCGTCGAGCGTCGAGAGCGCTTGCGCCAGCACGCGTTCCATGCAATCCTCCACCGCGTTGAGCGTCACGAGCTCTTGGGGCACCACGGCAGACGTGCGGTTGCGCACACGTGCCACAAACTCAAGCGTCGACAGATACACATCGCCAAAGGGCGCAAAGTCGCCCTGGTAGCCGCCGGAAAGGGCGGGCGCCGCCAGCGCGTACTCGGTTTTGGACAGCGGGCTCAGCGCCATCGCACCCAGCTCGAGCGCCGTGTCCTCCAGCATGAGGCCCAACGTGCGCGAGCGCAGACGCTCGGCATCGCCCGCCGACACGTCGCGATCGAGCACACGCGCCGCATCCGGTGCATCGCGCTCGACGGTGCGAATGTGCAGACGCTCGGCGATGGCGCGGACGGCGGCACAGCGGGCGGCCTCCACCTCCTCCTGCGCCGGCGTAAAAATACGGTTGCGCCCCAGCACCAGGCCAATCACATTACGCGGGCCCAGAGCGTCGACGGCCAGCGCCGCCAGCAGGGACGACGGCAAGTCACCCTCGAGTGCCACCACAGCACGCGACGCACCGTGGGCTCGGGCGTTGTCGCGCACAGCGAGCACCAGCGCCTGCCACAGCCACTCCTCGGAACGAAACTCGGGCAGTTCGTGATCTTCCAGGGCATCGAGCATCACGCCGCGCTGAATCTCCTGAACCAGCAGGCTCTCCTCAAAACACGGCGCCTGGGCCACCACGCGGCCGCAGTCGTCGAGCACAAACGAACCGCCGGTATACACCGACTCGTCATAGGCACCGACCGGCGCCATGCAGGCAAACCACACGCTGCGCTTGGATGCGATCTTGCGGTAGGCGCCGCTGCGTACGGCGGCAATGGCAGCAGTCTCGCGGTCGGTCATGTCAAACGCGTTGAATTGGAAATACGCAATGAGGTCGACGCCAGTCGGCAGCATCTCGAGTTCGCGGTCCAGGTCAAACACCACGGCGATGCGCACGCCGTCCACGTCAAACACCGGCGGCGCCCAGCGCGTATCATTGTTCTCGCCGCGCTGCAGGGCAATGCTCGAACGCGCCGGCACCACATGACCGTCCTTGAGCATCATGTAGTCGAGCAGCGGCTGACCCTCAAACGAAACCGCCGCGGGCACGATGCAGATCATGTCAAGCTCCTGGATGCGCTCGGCGACACCAGTCAAGCCGGCAAGCATGTCGTGCTCAAAGTCGGCAGCGCCCACCAGGCCCCCGGGCATGGCGCCCATAAAGAGCGGAGCCGGAACGCACAGCACGCGCGCCCCGCGCCCGTGGGCCAGACGAGCCTGGTCCTCGATGCGGCCGCAAATGCCCTCAATATCACCCAGGCGCATATCGATCTGTGCAAGCGCGAACTTCATGGCTCAGCCCTTTCCGTCGTAAACCATCGTTGTCGCAGTAAAAGCGCCGGCCGCATAATGCAGTCGGCGCTCGCATGTGCATATGCTAGCTATGATACCCCGAGCGGGGGCGCGCTCCTAGAACGTCGCGGACCACAGCCCGTGCAGGTTGCAGTAGGCATAGACGGTACCGGTCTTGGAACCGCCGGCAAAAAACGTCGCGGGCTTCATGCCGGGCTCAAGGTAATGGATCTCCAGACGGCCCTCAGCCTCAAGGGCGATCCACTCAATATAGTGCTCGGGCAGGCTGGGATGTTCGACCGAGCCCACGCGTGCGCGGATCACGTGACCGTCGCGCTCGGTCTCGACAACAGGCACGTGCTTCTCGTGCGCCGCGTCCTCGGTGTTCGCGGTCAGCTCCGTGCAGCCGGCAGGGGTTGCAACGTCGTTGCCAAGGGCGGCGATGAGCTTACCGTCGGGGTCCTTAAAGAATTTCGCCATGATGTTCTCCTTTTCTGATGTGCCAATGTTCTTGATGGTTCTTATGCCCAAAGGCAGACAAACCATCCACGGCATTGCAAATGAACACATAACGGATCAGGCAAGCGGTCGGGCCAAAATGCGTCGACCGTCCTGCCCACTCCAGCAGTCCCACCCCGCGCGCGGCTAGCGACCGTCACCGCCGAGCAGTGCCAGAACATCCTCGCGCGTGAACAGCGCCGACGAGATGCCGTCGCCGCCAAGCACGCTGTTGACCAGGTCGCGCTTGGACTCCTGCATCTGCATAATGCGTTCCTCGATCGTGTCCTTGGCGATGAGCTTGTACACGGTCACGGTATGTTGCTGGCCAATACGATGCGCGCGGTCGGTCGCTTGGTCCTGCGCCGCCACGTTCCACCACGGGTCGTAGTGAATGACCACGTCGGCCGCCGTCAGGTTGAGGCCCACGCCGCCCGCCTTGAGCGAAATCAAAAAGACCGGAACCTCGCCCGCTTGGAACTGCGCGACCATCTTGGCGCGGCTCTCCTTAGACGAAGCGCCCGTGAGCTTAAGGAAGGCGATGTCCTCCTTGGCCAAGCGCTTGCCGATGATATCGAGCATGCCCGTAAACTGGCTGAACAACAGGATGCGATGCCCGCCGTCGAGTGCGCCGTGCACGAGCTCCATGCACGTATCGAGCTTGGCGCTCCCCGCCTTGTAATCCTCGTAGTGTAGACGCGGGTCGCAGCAGATCTGGCGCAGCTTGGTGAGCTCGGCGAGCACTTTGAGCTTGTCTTTTTTAAACTCGGATGCCTCGCGGTGCTGCACCTGCTGGGCGATGCGGTCCTGGTTGGCCAGGTAGAGCTTGCGCTGCTCGCCGGTGAGCTGTGCCATGACGGTGTCCTCGATCTTTTCGGGTAGATCGGCCACCACGTCTTCCTTTACGCGGCGTAGCACAAACGGCGACACGAGCGCCTGCAGGCGAGCGGCACTGTCACCCTCGGCGTGCTCGACCGGGCTCTCAAAGCGCTTGGCAAACGACTCGCGCGTCCCCAAAAGGCCCGGCATCAAAAAGTCGAAGATGCTCCAGAGCTCGGACAGGCGGTTTTCGATGGGCGTGCCCGTCAGGGCAAAGCGCACGCCGGCAGGCAGGCGCTTGGCAGCGCGCGCCACCTGCGTGAGCGGATTTTTAATGTACTGTGCCTCATCGAGCACCACGCGGGCAAAATCCTGCTCGACGTACTCGTCGATATCGCGCCGCATAAGGTCATACGACGTTACGACCACGTTATGCTCGGCCACGCCGGCAATCTGTACACGACGTTGAGCCTTGGCGCCCACAATGGCGCACACATCGAGCGACGGGGCAAAGCGCTCCAGCTCGGCAGTCCAGTTGTACACGAGTGAGGCCGGGCATACCACGAGCGTGGGCTTGGTGTCCCCCGCCTCCACGCGCGCCAGGATATGCGCGATCATCTGGAGCGTTTTGCCCAGGCCCATGTCGTCGGCCAAGATGCCGCCAAGGCCCAGGTGTTCGAGCGAGCCGAGCCACTGGTATCCGTCGACCTGGTAGCCGCGCATCGTTGCCTTGAGCGATGCCGGCACCGTAAAGTCCATCTTGCCGAGCGTGTCCAGGCGCTCGACGGTGCGGCGGAACGCAGCGTCGCGATCGGCCTCGAGCGCCGGCGTGCGTGCGAGCATGCTATCGACAAAAAGGGTACTCGACGCGGGAAGCGACACGCCGTCGAGCAGGTCGACGGCATCGACGCCTAGGTCCTCGGCAAGACCAAACGCGGCACGCGCTCCCTCATCCAGGCGCACGATGTCGCCGGACGTCAGGCGCGCGAACGTCTGGTGGCGCTTGTACGAGTCCAGATAGATGGCAAGATCTGCCGCCGAAAGGCCGCTCGCGCCCAGTTCGACATCGAGCAGGTTACTCTTGACGGTCGCGCGCACCGAGAGCTTGGGCGCAGGGCGGACCGAAATCTGGCGCAGACGGTCGCTGAGCATGACCTCGCCCAGCTCGGACAGGGCAGACAGGCCCTCGGTCAGCAAGTGGAACAGGCTCTCGTCATCGCGCTCCTCAAACGCCAGGCCGCCCTCGTAGAAATCGAAGTACATGGCAGCCGTGTCCATAACGCGAAACTCCGCCAGCGTATCGCGGGGCGGAACGCCGGGGCGTTGCTCTTCGAAAGGACTGCCCGGAGCACCAAGACTAAAGAGATCAGCCGACCAATCGCCGTAGGTAACCGTAATTTTGCAGGTCACAAGACCATCGTCGACGCCGATTGCCATGGCAAAGCTCGCCTCGGGTGCCACAGTATCGAGCGCGGCGGGCGCGGTGAGGTCGGTATAGTCGCGCAAAATGGGCAGCGCCATACGGCAGAACTCACCCACCTGCTCGGCGGCAATATGGGCGGGCGTGCGGCACGGCAGCAAGCGCGACAAAAAAGGTGCGGCATGCTGAGCAAATGCAGCGTCGGTACGGCGCGCGCGGCGCGTGTCAACCAAGTAGGCGGCATCGCCCGACGCAAAGCAGTACATATCGGCGGGCAGGCGCAGGTCATAGCTACCACCAGCCGCCGGCGCGATTTTGGCGGCAAGCAGCGGTGGGCGCTTAGCGGATGCCTCGTCCTCCCCTTGCGGAGACAGCTCAACCGCCACGTCGTAGGTGCGATGCGTCGTCATCCCCCGCGACCAGGCGGGCTCAAAGGAGATGGTCTGGCCGCGCAGCAGGTCCAGCACATATACGATGCTATGCTCGGACAGCGGCAACTGACGCTCGGCAACAAAACCGCTGCGGGCAAAGTCGTACGACGCCGAACGCGAGCTTGTGATGTCATCGAGATAGGCAACTGTCGTCACAACAAGGTTGAGCAGCTTTGCCGATGTTTCGTCAAAGGCCTCAGGTGAATGGACAAACGTGAGCTTCTTGCCATAGGAGAACGTGCCGCCGCGCACGTAGGCATCGGCCATGCCGTCGATGTCCTTGACCACGTAGGAGACCGATCCACAGCGAATGCGGAACTCGAGCGCCCAGCTAAAGCGGTCAGCGAACAGCGGATTGTAGTACGGCACCAACGAGGGCTCCAATGCCGCTTTGGGGGCGTCGGGATCAACGGCACCGGCAAGCTTGCGGCGCATGCTCGCCAGCTCATCCATGCGCGCGTCCGAAAGATCGGAGAGCGCCGCCACAAGGCTCGGGCTCGTGGGGACGGGCGCCGGAAAGGGAAAGTTGGGGTTGACGGCCGGCGCTTTGGGTGCGGTGCGCGCGGGCTGTTTCGACTGCGCCGTAAACGTGCGAACCGGCGTGCGCAAACCTTCGACGGGCTCGGCGCCGCTGGCATCCAAATACGCCAGAGCCGTGGCAATAGCGTGCTTGCACATACCGGGGTAACGATAGGCGGCGGGGCAATCGCAGTCGTAGTCGATCACCTCGTGCTCGTCCATGTCGAGCGCCACGTGCGTCTTGTACAGGTCGCCACGCGAACCGCGCACCGAGCCCTCGACCGTCACGTTTTTGGAGAAGCGCGAGCCGCTGTCCTCGATCGACAGCACGGCGCCGTTGAGCATGAGCGAACGCCCCTTCATAAAGGTGCCGCTCAACGCCGCCTCTTTGCGAAGCGCCTGCACAAACGTCCCCTGCGCCATCACTTCCTCCAATCTCACCCGGGGTAGCTTAGATCACCGTCACGCGGCCCTGGTTACCCACAATGGCCTTGGCCTCGGCCAGCAGCGGAATCGAACGCGCGTTGACCTTGGCAGGTACCTCGGCACGCAGCACGCGCCCGTCCACCTGCTCGATAAAGATCTCCACGCGGTCGCCGCCCGGGTTAGCGGTGAGCACCGTGGCCAGGCGCGCCATATTGCCCTGGCTAAAGCGGCTGTTGGGCACCATGACCTCAAACACCTTGGGCTTGTTGTTCTCCTCGTTGAGCTCGAGCGGCACGATCTCCTGCGCGATGATCTGGTCGCCGCGGTCCGAGCGCTCGAGCTTGCCCTTAATGCGCACAAAGGCATCGGACAGCTGCGCGCCGGTCTCGGGATCGACCTCGCCGTACAGGTACCCCTCGGCCTCTTTATAGGTCTTGGGGAACACGACGACGGTGGCCTCGCCTTCCATGTCCTCGAGCTGCACGATGCCCATGGGGTCACCGTTTTTGGTCACGCGCTTGGACACGCTCGAGACCATGCCGGCCCACCACAGCGCCTTGCCCTCGGGAATCTCCTGGTTGATGGTGCCGCCCGTAGGATTCTGAACTTCGTAGCCGGTATCGATCTGCGAGAACGAGAAGTCGCGCGCCTTGGCTAGTGCATACTCAAACGGGCGCAGCGGGTGGTCCGAGACATAGATGCCCAGAACCTCCTTCTCCTGGCTCAGCTTAAGGTGGCGGTCCCACTCCTGGCCGTCCGGATCGGGCACGCTCACCTCAAAGCCCGAGCCCTCAACGTCGCCAAACATGTCGAAGAACGAGGTCTGGCCGCTCGCGCGGTCCTTCTGGCGCTTTATCGCGGCGTCGATGATGTTCTCGGGGTTGTTCTTGTCCACAAAGTGCATCATCTGACGACGCGGATACCCCGTGGAGTCGAAGGCGCCTGCCTTGATCAGCGATTCGATTACGCGACGGTTGGCCTGGCTCGAGTCCACGCGCTCGACAAAGTCGTGCAGTGTCTTAAACGGACCGCCCGCCTCGCGCTCGGCGATAATCGCCTGCGCCACGCCGGTGCCCACGCCGCGGATGCCGGCCAGACCAAAGCGCACGCCCTCCTTGGTAGCCGTGAACTCGGTGCCGGACTCGTTGACATCTGGCGACAGCACGGGGATGCCGTCGTGACGGCACGCCGAGACGTAGTGCACGATCTTGTCGGTCTTGCCCGTATAGGACGTCAGAACGGCCGCCATGTACTCGTGCGGATAGTGCGCCTTGAGCCACGCCGTCTGCATAACCAGGATGGCGTAGCCGGCGGAGTGCGACTTGTTGAAGGCGTAGGATGCGAACTCGAGAACATCGTCCCAAATCTTCTGGGCGACCTCGCGCGTGTAGTTGTTCTTGATAGCGCCGTTCATCCAGTGGTCGTAGGTGGTCTCGTCCGAGCCATCCTCCCAGTGCAGCACCGTCGACGTGAGCAGCTTGATCTTTTTCTTAGCCACGGGCTTACGGATACGCGAGTCCGATTCGCCCTTGGAGAAGCCGCACATCTCGACGGAGATGAGCATAACCTGTTCCTGGTAGACCATGGTGCCGTAGGTTTCGCCCAGGATGTCGTCCAGGCGGTCGTCGTAGGAGACGGCCGGCTCCTTGCCGTTCATACGGTTGATGTAGGACGAAACCATGCCGGCGCCCAGCGGGCCCGGGCGGTACAGGGCGATCAATGCCACGACGTGCTTGTACTCGGTGGGCTTCATGTTCTTGATCGTGGCCGTCATGCCGGCGGACTCGACCTGGAAGACGCCGGCGGTATGGCCGGAGCCCATGAGCTTAAAGATCTCGGGGTCGTCAAAGGGGATCTCTTCCTCTTTGATGTCGATGCCGAAGTTCTTTTTGATGTTTGCCTTGGCCTTGGAGATAACCGTCAGCGTGCGCAGGCCCAAGAAGTCCATCTTGAGCAGGCCCATGTCGGCAACGGTATGACCTTCGTACTGGGTAATCTCGACGCCGCCCTTGGTGTCGAGCTTGGTGGGCACGTGCTCGTTGACGGGGTCGCGGCAGATCAGAACGGCGCACGCGTGCACACCCTCGCCACGGGTAAGGCCCTCAATCGAGAGCGCCGTGTCGATGATGCGGCGGGCGTCGTCGTCCTTTTTATAGGCCTCGGCAAAATCGGGGTTAAACAGATCCTCTTTGCCGGGTTGCTTTTCGAGCACCTGCTTGAGCTTGACCTTGGGGTCGCTCGAGACCATCTTGGACAGACGCTGGCCCATGTAGACCGGGTAGTCCAGGACGCGCGCAGCGTCGTTGATGGCCTGCTTGGCCTTAATGGTCGAGTAGGTGATGACGTGGGTGACCTTCTCGGGGCCGTAGAGCTGGCGAACGTGCTCCACGACCTCGAGGCGCCGCTCATCGTCGAAGTCCATATCGATATCGGGCATCTCGGTACGCTGCGGGGACAGGAACCTCTCGAACATCAGACCGTTCTCGAGCGGGTCGAACGCGGTGATGTTCATGGCGTAGGCGACGATAGCGCCGGCGGCCGAGCCACGGCCGGGGCCGACGCCGATGCCGTTGTCCTTGGCCCATTGCACGTACTCGGCAACGATCAAGAAGTAGGCGGCAAAGCCCTTGTCGCAGATGACTTTGTATTCGTACTCAAAGCGCTCTTTGATGTTGACGCCACCAATCTCGCGCGTGGCCCAGTCGTCGCCGTAGTGCTGGCGCAGGCCCTTCTCGCACTCGCGGCGGAACTGGCTCTCGTGCGTCTCGCCGGGATCGAGCAGCGGGAAGCGCGGCAGGATGATGGAGTCCCAGTCCAGCTCAACGTAGCACTTGTCGGCGATCTCGAGCGTGTTGTCGCAGGCCTCGGGGCAATACGGGAACATCGCCCGCATCTCCTCCTCGGTCTTCATGTAAAACTCCGAGCCAGTCATGCGCATGCGGTTAGGGTCGTCGACCTTGGCGTTCATACCGATGCACATGATGACGTCCTGCACGGGCGCGTCCTCGCGGCGCAGGTAGTGGAAGTCGTTGGTGGCGATGACCTTGACGCCCACCTGCTTGGCGATATCGATGAGCGTACGGTCCATCTGCTCGTCGGTCAGGCCATTGTCGGTGGTGATGCCGTGTTCCTGGATCTCGATATAAAAGTCGCCAGGTTCGAAGGTATCACGGAAGGTCTCGGCCCACTTGATGGCGCCCTCCATGTCACCGCGGTCGATGTATTTGGGAATGATGCCCGCGATGCAGGCGCTGGTGCAGATCATGCCCTTGGCGTGGCGGCGTAGGTTGTCGAGCGTCACGCGCGGCTTGTAGTAAAAGCCCTGAACGGCGGCCTCGGAGACCGTCTGCATCAGGTTGACGTAGCCCTCCTGGTCCTTGGCCAGAAGGATCATGTGGTAGAGCTCGGGCTTATGGTCGCGAGCAAGGGTCTCGTCCGGCGTAAAGTAAACCTCGCAGCCAAAGATGGGCTTGATGACCAGGGGCGGCTTGAGCTCGTCGATGTTGCCCTTCTCGTCCCACATGGCCATGTCCTTCACATACTGGGCATGCTCGCGCGGGTTTTCCTCGGGGTCGGGCTCCACCAGCTCGTCGCGGCGGTCCTTTTCCAAGAAGGCCTTGTCGTGGCTCCAGGTTTTGTACTCGGGCGTGTTGTGGTTGACGGCGTCACAGGCCAGCGCCAGGTCGGGTACGCCATACATGTAGCCGTGGTCGGTAATGGCCACGGCGGGCATGCCCAGCTCAACGGCACGGTTGACCATATCCTGGATACGGGTTGCGCCGTCGAGCATGGAGAAGACAGTGTGATTGTGCAGATGGACGAATGCCATGTGATGAGCTCCGATGCGGGTTCGTGTTCTGACTGAACGATTTTACCCCACGGCACGGACAGCACCCGAACCTAGCCAAACCCACACGGCTCCTATTGAGTTGCGATGAAATACGGACTGTTTGGCGGCTTTTTTGGCCAAAACAGTCCGTATTCCACCGCAGGTTGTTGAGGGTTAGAGGTTGTAGGTGACCACCTGGGGCTCGCAGGGGTTGGCGGGATCGGCCTGCTCCACGCGGACGAACTTGACGGTCACGGCCTCAAAGCCCGCCTTGTGCAGAACATCGGCGTAGACGCGCGCCTGCAGGGCGTGCTTCTCCCGCAGCTGTTCCGGCGTCTCGTCCGGCGTGCCGCCCGTCTTGTAGTCGATGACCAGCGCGCGTGACGAATCCGCCGGGTTCGTCGCCAAAGCGTCGATGGCGCCCTCGGCATAGGCACCGTAGCGGGCGATGTCCTCGTCTTCGCAACCCAGCGAGAAGAACGGCACCTCGGCGCGAACGCACGGCCACGCGAGCAGGTCGGCACGAACAGCCGACTTGAGCCAGCGGTCCAGGGCAACGTCGAAGCGCTCGCGCTGCTCCGGCGTCAAGCGCCACAGACGCGCCAGCGCTTCGGCGCGCGCGGTGGGCAGTGCATCGGCACCCATCTCGATGAGCCACTGGCATGCGGCGTGGAAGGCCGAACCCAAGGCCATGGGATTGCCGGCGGGCTCGACAGCAGCCACGTCTGCATCCGTCATCTCCGAGCCATCCGACTCGGCATCATCGCCAGCCTCGTCCATGGGCACGTGTGCCTCGGCGGCACGGTCCTCGGACTCGGCATGGAGCGCCGCGGCAATTGACGAGTAGCTATACGAGTCACGCGCCGGGAACGGACAGGCGCCCATGCGCATGCCCACCGCCTGGGGATACACGAGCTCAAACGCATCGGGCTCGGGGTCGGCAGGACCGGGAACGGCGGCGCGGGCATCTGCACCGGCACCCTCCGGCTCCGCATCGCCGCAGACAAGCCTGCCCTCGGCATCCAGTAAAGCGTTGGCCTCAAACGCCTGCTCGCCAAACGTAAAGTCCGCCAGCGAGATAAGCTCGTAGTCGCCCGGCTGGGAGTTGTCGAACACCAGGCGGTCGGCATCGAGCTGTGGCATGTCCAGGCCGTCCGTCGGCAAAATACGGCGCAGCACGTCATAGGTCAGATCGGTCTCGACGTCGAAGGTCGGCGCGCACAGCTTGCCACGGCTCACGCCGGCATCCATCGCCAAGATCACCAGCTCGCGCGCTCGCGTCATGGCGACATAGAGCAAGCGAGCCCGCTCCTCGAGCGAAAGCTGCAGGTCGTCGTTGCGCAGGCGGGCAAATGCCTCGGCGGGAGAACCCGTCGCGCAGACATCCTCCATGAGCTCTGGCGGCAACCATAGCGACGTGCCCTTACCCTTAAACGCATGCTCAAACTGCTTTTTGACGTCATCGCCCTTTACGAACGTGCCGTCCGCGAGTTTAACGCCGTCGAAGCGTGCCGGCAGCGCCACGACCTGCGCTCCGCCCTCGACACGCCCCATCTGAGCCGCACCCGAGGACTTACGCACGCCAAAGCACTCCGCAACCGCTACGACCGGATACTCCAGACCCTTGGACGCATGCACGGTCATGATGCGCACCGCGCCGTCGCCCTCCTCGTTGAGCGCGCCCGGGGCCTCCTTGCCCGCCAAGAAGCGGTCGAAGGCGAGCGCGATGGAGCGCGGAGAATTGCCGAGCTCGACCTCTGCCTCGGCCACGGCGTCGAGCGCCTTGAGCACGTTGGCGGCGATGGCCTTGCCCTCGGGACCACGCTGCGCCAGACGCACGAACCAGCCGGAGGCATTGACCACGTCGCGCGCGATGGCGGCGAACGAATCGCGTCCCACGCGACGAAGCGCGTAGCGCAGCACCTCGCGGGCACGCGTCACGAGCGGCAAGTCTTGCAAACCCGGCACGTCGAAATCACTCATGATGCCCACGTCGATATTCCGGCGCGAGGTCTCCCCCGTCTCGCTATCGAGCTTGGTCGCCAGCGCCAGGAACTCCTGGGCGCCGAGCGCAAACATCGGCGAGGCGAGCAGTGGCATAAGGCCCTGCGCCGTATCGGCCGGATTGGCGAGTGCGCAGACCAGGGCACGCACCGTCTGCACCTCGGCTGCCTGGGCAAAGACCGAGCCGCCTGCGATCACGCAGTCGAGCCCCTGGTCGCGGAAGGCCTGCGCATAGACATCGGCGTTGGTCATGCGGCCCAGCAGCAGGACCATGCTGCCCTGGGGCTGGCCCGCTTTAACGAGTGCTTGAAATCGCTCCGCAATCGCACGAGCTTTCGCCTGCGTTCGCTCCTGGGTGCTGCCGCCGGCAACGAGCAGCGCCTGGCGGCGCGATGCCTTCGCCTTGAGCTTGTCCTCGCGTTCGTCGCTCGGTTCAAGATCCAAGAACCCCTGCATCAAACCACCGGTGTCGCCGTCAAAGACGCGCGCCACATAGCGCAGCACCTCATCGTGGCTGCGGAAGTTGCGTACAAGCTTGACGAGCTCGCCGGCGGGGGCATCGGACGTGGCGACCGTCTCGGACGCCGTCGTCGAGCCCACCTTGAGCTCCTGGCGACGGAACACCTCGACCTCGGCACCACGGAAGCGGTAGATCGACTGCTGCGCATCGCCTACGGTGCACAGTGCGCGCTCCCCCACACCCGTCAGGTAACGGATCAAATCGACCTGCATCTGGTCGGTATCCTGGAACTCATCGATCATGACCATCTTAAAGCGACCCTCATAGGCCGCTCGGATGGCGGGATAATCGCGCAGCGCCTCGTACGCCATGCGCAGCAGGTCGTTGTTATCAAGCGCGGACTGGTCAGCCTTGAGCGCGCGGTATTCCGCCTCCACAGCACGAGCAAGCCCCACCAGCGCATCGAGCGCCGGACCGCCGCAGGCAAGCACGATATTGATAAATGCATCGGCGGCCTCGGCCTTGAGCAGCTCCACCTGCTCCTTAGGAAACGCCTTGCTCGCCCGAGGCATGCTGCACGACATCATGAGTCGCGCCGCATCCTCCATGGTTTTGCCGCTCGCCTCAAACGCGTCGATGGCATCGAGTGCCACCTGCGCTTTCTCGGTCGCGGCCTTGCTCGCACCCAACGCCGCGCGATAGGCGTCGGCAAGCGCAGAGGTGTCGGCCTGGCCGCGCGCCACGCACACATCGTCCATGCCGCCCGGCAGCTGGCTCGATAGCTCCAGCAGGTCGCGCACCAGACCTTTGATGGTGGTACCGGCGCCAAACGGCCCGCCCTCGCCCGCCATGGGATACCAAGCGTAGAGGGCCTTAAGCGAGGCGGCGAGCTCAGGCGCGGCATCGGGCGCCGTCGCGCGCCCCAGCACATGCTCGACAGCCTGATCCATAAGCTCATCGGTATCGGTGAGCACCGTGAATTCGGGATCGACGCCCAGCTCCAGCGCGTGCGCGCGCAGGATACGCGAGCACATACCGTGAATGGTCGAAATCCAAGCGTCGTCGACGGTCAGGGCCTCTTCGTCCATACCCTCTTCGATAAGCGCGCGACGCACGCGGTCGCGAATCTCGGCCGCGGCATCTTTGGTAAAGGTAATGGCGAGCACCTGATCCAGATGCTCGACAAACGGACCGGATTCGGGCGAGAGCGCGTAGACGATGCGGCGCGTAAGGGTAAAGGTCTTACCCGAACCGGCGCCCGCCGAGACAAACAGCGGACGGTCGAGCGTTTTGACGATCTGCAGCTGTTGCGGCATCAAAGTCGAAAGATCCATGGTCTACACGTCCCTCCTTACAAACGTTCCTTCGTGGTTATACGAGCAGCGCGCATGCGCGGCCTGAGCCGACGTCGGGTCGACGGCGGCAACGTTGCCTGCCTCGAGCTCGCGTAGGCGCTCGGCGATGCCGGTCTCCACGCGATCGAGTAGCGCATCGAAGTCCATGCTGCCACCCTCGCCGGGGAAACCTTTCTTAAGGCCCGGGATGCGACCGTCGCCGCGCTCTTCCTCGAGCAGCTCGGTGCTCGCGGCGCCGCGCAACGCCGGCTTGCCGCCCTTGGTCGAAAAGTAGAGCGCCGCGCGGGTGTCCAAATCCAGCGCCCGACGCATGGCCTGGGCGTAGATGAGCGTCTGGGTATGTGGCGGCAACCAGCGCGGGTCGTCGATGGGCGCCGTGCCCGATTCCTCGTCGCGCACCGTGGGGTCGGCGAGCTTAAACTCCTCGACACCCGAACGATGCTTGTAGTCGATTACCACGGCGCGATTCTCGGCATCCACGTCAACGCGGTCGATGCGCCCACCGAGTGGCCAACCGGCATACTCGACCTGGAGCTCGTTGAACGCAAACTCCAGATAGCGCGGCGCGAAGGGCGCGAGCGCCTCGGACTCGTAGGCGAGCACGCCTTCCAACTGCGGCAGAATCTCGGCCACCTGACGCTCCTCCACCGGAGAGAGCGGCACCAGCGGGCCCTCGGTACCGCGCTTGCCGGCGTGCTCGGCCAGGGTCTCGGCAAAGACCTCGTGCAGCAGCTCCTTGGCGCGCGGCAGGTTCATGGGCGTCACGCGCTCCATGCCCTCCTGCGGAAGACGCGCATGCAAGTGCTCCAGCACGTCATGGACAAAGTTGCCTTTCTCCATGTTGCCAAAGCCCGCATCGATGGACTGAGGTTTGACGCGATACGAGACGAACCAGCATAACGGGCAGGTGGAATAGGCCTCGATCTGCGAGGCGGACGTCAGGCGCGGCACGAGTGGCGCGTCCTCGCCCTCGCCATCGCGACGACGCAGGACCAAATACGGCACGGCCTCGGCACTCAGATGCTGAGGGGCTTCACAGGTCACGCGCTCGCACTTGAGACCTTCGCCTGCCGCGGGATCGAAGTCCCTTACGATATCACCCTCACCCACGCACTTCGCCTTGTCGGCGCCAGCGGCCTTAGCGTCACCAGTGGCCTCGTCGGCGTCAGCGGCCTTAGCGTCGGCGGCGGCCTTAGCAGCTTCAGCGGCCTCGGTATGCGCCCGCAACTCGGTCCACACGGCAGCCGGATAGCACTCGCGCGCCTGGCGATCGTGCGTCACGCGCGCAAGCGCAACCGGGCCGCGTGCCGCCTGCATCGCGTGGCCAAAGCGCATGCGCAGCAAGGCCGCGGGCTCAAGCGTCACACCCTCGCGACCAAGGCTCGCCGCCAGCGTGGCCAGCGGCCCCTCCTCGTGTGAGAGCGGATAGCTGCCCAGATCGACATCGGCAAACAGCACGGCATCGTAGCTGCCGGGGCGCAGAGCCGCCGCATCGGCAAGCGAAGCAAAACGAACCTGAGCACGTGGCGCACGGTCAACCTCGTAGGTCTCGTAATCGTAGGCGGTGCCACGCTTGTCCACCCTGGTGCGAACGCCATCGAGCACGGGCACGGTCGCGGCCTGCGACACGTCGAGCGCGCGGGCGCCATTCATAAGGATGTCGATGACGTGGCGCAGCAGGGCCACCTCCGCCTGGCGACGGGCCTGGCCATCCAAGCTGCCCAGCGAACGATCGGGCAACGCCTCGGCAACGGCAAGCATGGCCTTGAGCGCCGTCACGGGCCTGTCGCGCCACAGCGCCTGGAACACGTCCGAAACCACACACGGCACGTTCTTAAACCAGTTCTCGTCGCTCGCCGCCTTGCGCGCCCCCCTCACCTGGCCTTGGACACTCTGCAGCAGGCTCTTAACGCCCGCGGTAGTCTTGCTACGCGAGAGACGCATATTCTTATCGAAGGTACGGGCATTGACGGCATCAGCGCCCGAAAGCGGGCTGTAAATCCAGTCGGTAAGCTCCGGCGCGGGCCACCACTCGGTCTTTGACGCCGCACCCTCATCGGCGGCCTTCATGCGCTCGATCAGGCCGGCAAGCGCCGCAAACTGCCTGCCCGCAATGGATTGGGAAAACGCCGTGAACTCAACTGTCTCGGCAGCGATATGACGAGCTGCCAGACGAGAGGCGAGCTCACCGAACAGCTGGGGTGCCCGAGCAGAAACAACGAGCACGCGCACGGGGTCGGCGGGCGTTGCAGTGGCTTTATCGGCCTTGGACTCCTTGTACGCTTTCACCAACTTATCGATGGCGTCCGCATAGACATGAGCACGGGCATGGGGGCCGGCGACCTCAATAAAGGCAGGCTGAGCGGCGGTCCCGCAAGCGGCATCAGACGCGACGGCGTCCTCCCCCAGCGGCGCGACCTCAAACAGCACACCGCGGGCATCAAATGCCACGGCAAGCTCCTCGCGCATCGCCGCCTGCTCGCGGGCAAGCAGCACGACGACCTCTCCCCCATTGTTCGCCACGGCAGACAGTAGCTCGAGCAGTGCGTACGTAAACGACGTGATACCGCGCACGCATACGGCGCGGGTGCACGCCGGCAGGCTATCGGCCAGGACACCGGCCATAATGTCGGCCGCCTCGCAGGGCTCGACCATATCTCGACGGTCCAAACCGTCCGCATATGCGCGCAAAAGCTCGAACACACGAGCCTCGGCATCGCTTTTTGGCTCAGGCTGGCAATTGTTTCCACGGCATCGCTCGGCCGTCGTCCCCGCCACACCCGGCAGCACGTCGCGGGCCATGCGCGCGAGCATGCGCACCGTGCCCTGACTGCGCGAAAGCGGCTGCAAATCGGCATCGTCGAGACGCGTTACCATGTCCGAAAACAGCATCTGGCGTTGCAGGTTGTCCACGAAACCGCGCCCGTCGCCCAAAAGCTCCCAAAGCGAGCGAAGCCACGACGAAGGGGTCTTGTAATCGATACCCAGTGAAACCCCAACTTCCGCCGCATCATGACGGCACAGATCGAGCTCGGCAAACGTAGGCGCCAGCAAAACGGCACGCCCGTGGCGGGCAACCAGGTCGGCGAGCAGCGCCGCCTCGGCATCGCTCAAATCCGCGCCGGCGTTGGTGGTATAGATTCGAACAGGCATGGTCCTCCACTCAAACCGTTCGCAATATTCAATGTTTCCATCCTACCCGCCCGCGCGGACAGATTTGCCCCACGCCAACAGATTTGACCCCTTGGAGACGGAGGAAAATGGATCACCGAGGAGGTCAGTCTAACCCAGCGATCCGTTTTCCTCCGTCCCCAAAGGATCAAAAAACGGCTCTTCGGTGGTTTCTGTGGGAGAGATTCCGGCATAGGCCCAGC
>NZ_QROG01000029.1:0-6408 GCF_003474585.1 Collinsella sp. AF39-11AT
CGTTGCGCTGAGTCCTGAGTCTGTTGCAATGAAGATGAAAATCAAGGGAGATGTGTCTGTTCGCGCTGCAATTTGTGTAATCTGGGAAAACGTGAGCAGTTTGCTCGTATAATGAGCAACGTCGAAAGATACAAAAACCTGTACTTTTGCGACTGCGCCTAGCTGCGAGCGAGAAGCCTGTTCTAAACGCCCTTGCATTTGCGTGCATCGCAAATCCAAAAGAGGGGGCGAGAACATGGAACAGACGGCACGGCGCCAAGAGAAGCTGCCGGGCGCATTTAACGGCGCCACCACCAACAGCCAGCACGGCCGCGTCCGCTGGTATCTGGTCCACACCCCCAACGGCAAAGAGCGCGAGACCTGCGAAAAGGTGCGCCGTATTATCCCACACGAGCTGATGCAGAACGCTTTTGTGATGCAAAAGGAGTTCTGGTTTAAGCGGGACGGCGCATGGTCGCTCCAAACCAAACCCATGTACAAGGAATACTTCTTCGTCGCCACGCACGATGCCGCTGCGCTCGATAGGGCTTTGGCCCAGTTGAGTTTTGGCTGCCGCATTGCTGGCAGCAGGGAGCGGGCCTATGCGCCCATGCCGGACGATGCACAGGACTGGTACCGTAGCGTGCTCGACGACGACGACGTGGTGCGCAACAGCGTGGCGCGCATAGAAGCCGGTGTGCTGCACATAGAACAGGGGCCCTTGGTGGGGCAAGAGGCCCGTGTGCACAAGATCGACCGTCGTAAACGCTGGTGCTTGGTGGACGTAGGCGAAGGCGATTCCAGCTTTAGGGAAGTGCTTCCGCTCGACGTTCCCATCAAAACGTAAGGGAGACGTTGCACCGGCAATTCATTCGTTTTTTGAATTCGTGGATGGGGGGGGTTCCTGGGGACAGGGACGTAAGTTTTATCGTGACTGCTAATAAAGAAATGACAGAGAGCCGTGCATCTATGGGGGACGCACTGCTTTTCGATCAGATAAAGCCGAGCGGCACGCTTGGGTATCGCATTGTTAAGAGGCTGTTTGACCTTGTGTTCAGTCTTTTGATGAGTGTTCTGCTGCTAATTCCTGTTGCTGCGGTGTGTGCACTCATTAGGCTTGAATCGTCCGGTAGCCCTATGTATGCACAAGAGCGCATTGGCAAGGGTGGTAAGACTATCAAGATCCTTAAGCTTCGCAGCATGGTCGCCGATGCCGGCAACGTGCAGAAGTATCTGAGCCCTGAGCAACTGCATCAGTGGGAAGTCGAGCGTAAGGTCGACGATGACCCCCGCATTACCAAAGTCGGGTTGTTCATCCGCAAGTGCTCCATTGATGAGATGCCGCAGTTCCTGAACGTGCTGAACGGCGACCTTTCCGTCATCGGTCCGCGTCCCATAACAAGAGACGAACTTGAACAGCATTTTTCCGATGAGGAAAAGGCTGAGCTGCTTTCTGTCCAGCCCGGCATTACGGGCCTGTGGCAGGCGACTGACCGCAATGCCGCGACGTTCGAGAGCGGTCTGCGACAGAAGATTGAACTCCACTACGTGCGCAATCGCTGTTTCCGCATGGACTGGAAATGCTTTACCGGCACTTTTGGTGCCATGTTCGGCAAGAAGAGGACGGGGCGATAGATGACCACTTCAGTCGCCACGACCGCTTATAGCGTATTAATGAGCATTTACAAAAAAGAAAACCCTACTTTTCTGCGCCAGGCCCTCGACAGCATGCTCGTTCAAACTGTGCCTCCGGCCGAGATCGTAATGGTTAAGGACGGACCCTTGACTGCTGAACTCGAGTCGGTACTTTCCGAATATAACTTGCAGTGGCCCGATCTGTTCAAATTTGTTTCCTACAGTGAGAACCATGGACTAGGATATGCTCTTCATAAGGGCGTACTCTCCTGTTCTAATGAAATCGTTGCGCGTATGGACACCGATGACGTGGCGCGTCCTGATCGTATGGAGAAGCAGCTTGCCGCTATTGAAAGTGGGCTCGATATGGTCGGTAGCGATGTCGTCGAGTTTATTGACTCTCCTGAGACGCCAATTGCTTCAACGAATTTGCCCAAGGGACTGGACAACATTCTCGCTTGTTCCAAACGTCGAAATCCTTTCCGGCACCCACCTATGACGTTTAAAAAATCTAAGGTGCTGGAGGCTGGGAATTACAGCTCTGAATATCTTTATTTCGAAGATTGGGATTTATTTAACAGGATGCTAGCCAGTGGCTGTCGCGCAGATAATCTACCTGAACCACTTGTGGCGATGCGCGTGAGCTCCGATTTTTATGCTCGCAGAGGCGGCCCTTCGTATCTACCGCATATCTGGAAATTCAAGTTTGCTCAATTGCGTACTGGCTGGTTTAGCCCTGTTGATTTTGTTGCCTCATTTGTTCCGCATGCCGTTGTTTGTGTCATGCCTAACGGACTTCGTTCGTTTGTTTATAAGAAATTACTCAGAAAGTAGGTTTGTGCATGTCTCGAAAAGTCGGAGTTATAACACTCCATAACTCGCCGAACTATGGCTCCTGCCTGCAGACCTATGCAACTCAGGTTGTTTTGGCTCGTGTGGGAGCAGATGCCGAAATAATTGATTACTACCGTAAGGATGCGATTCCCGAAAACGAAGTGGATCGTGCCCTTAACGGCCAGCTCGTAAAGAAGATGCCTATATTTAAGGTTCCTGGCGTCAAGCAGATTGCAAAAATACCGGTTTCTCGTATGGTTGCAAGGAGACGCGCCCCCCTTGATGAGTTTAGACATTCCAAGCTTGCGCTGACTGAGCGTTCGTACTATTCCGCAGATGAGTTGGACGCGAATCCTCCGGTAGCAGATATTTACTGCACTGGTAGCGATCAGGTTTGGAATAGCATTTGGAATAACGGTTTTGACCGTGCTTTCTATCTCTCCTTTGCTCCCGAGGGGAAAAAGAAGATTGCCTATGCTGCGAGTATCGGCAAGGCCACGCTCGAGGATTGGGAAGCTGAGCCGATGAGAAAGGCTCTCTCCTCTTACTCTTGTATCTCTGTACGCGAGCAAGAGGCGGCTGACCTTCTTGATTCTATCGGTGTCCATGGGGCTATGCCCGTTATCGATCCCACGCTCATGTTGAATCGTGATGATTGGGAAGCAATTGCAGATGGTTGGATTTCTCCGGAACCCTATGTTCTGGTCTATCAGCTCAACCGTAATGCCGAGTTCGATTCTTATGTACAAAGGGTCGCCAAGAAGACTGGTCTCAAGGTTATGCGAATTGCATACGGTGTGCATGAGAAGCGTTCTGGCGAGAATGCTGTTATCTGTCCTTCCGTGGGAAAGTTCCTTTCTCTGTTCCTTGGGGCCGAAATTGTCATTACGGACTCGTTCCATGGAACTGCCTATTCCGTAAATCTTGGAAAGAAGTTTGTCGCCATCAGCCCTGGTCGTTTTAACGGAAGAATTTCAAACCTATTAAATATGACTAATCTTGACAATCATTTGTTGGATGACTTTGGAAATCTGACTATTTCTGAACTTGATTACGACTCCAATTCGGTTCAGGCACAGCTTAATCTCAAACGAAATGAAGCCTTTTCTTTTATTGAAAAAGCCTTGGATATTTAGGAAATATGATGGGAAATATTTCGGTTTCTGCTTTAAAGGATCATTTGCCTGATCCTGTCATGGGGGTTGCGAGGGCCATTTTTAATGGCTATCCAAGTTTGCTCGCCGCTTCAATGCGGCAGGCGGCACGGTTCGGGAAGTCTTATTCTCGAAACAAGATCAAATATGCAGAGCAAGCAGAAGCTCATATAATTTATTGTACCCATCAGCTTGAAAAAGGGTTGAGCCACGAGGACTTTCGTGCTGGATTTGGAGTGAAGGTCCTCGCCGAACTCTCTCGCTACATGCATGTCTTTGAAGATATGGGTGGAAGTACGGATAGCCTGGCCTATCAATCCGCCTTGGGTGCGCTAATCGAATATCGTGACAGACATGAGAATAGTTCTGAATATACGCATATGTTTATGCAAGCAATTGGCGACCAACTGTTTTCTAAACTGGATTCAAAGCCTTTATATCCCGGTGGAAGCTGCAAAATCGCTCATGATTTTGCTGTGGCAGGCATTATTCCAGGTTCTGTTGACGAGCTATTAAGTAACCGTCATTCTGTTAGAGAGTATTCTGATACACCCGTTTCGTTGACAAAGGTCATTAATGCTATCGAGACGGCCACCAAAGCTCCGTCTGCATGCAATCGACAACCAACAAGAGTTCGGATTATCAATAACCAGGAACTCATCCATGAGACATTAGGAATTACAAGTGGATTCAGAGGCTACGCGATGCCTCCAATGCTCGTCGTGTTGACGGTTGATAATCGGGTTTACTTTGGACCGCAAGAACGTAACGAGGGCTTTGTTGATGGCGGCATTTTTGCAATGGCGTTATTGCTGGCACTTGAAGAGCAGGGTTTGGCTTCTTGTCCGCTCAATACAATGCTAAGACGAGGTCCTGAAAAAGCGATTCGCGGTCTATTGAAACTACCCTATTGGGAGGAATTGGTCATGCTGATTTCCATAGGGAATTATTCAAAGAATGCCCAATCATGCGTTTCTGCTCGTTTTCATGCCGACGCAATTGTTACGGTGGTTGACTAGCTTGATTACCTCATCTCCAATTCATGTTCTCCAAGTGGTTCCCTCATTAAGTCGTTCTGCCGGTGTTTCTCAATTTGTTCATAACATGTCTTTGGGCATTGATGAGCATCGAGTTGTATTTGATTATCTACACCATGCAACATTAAATGGTAAACCCTTGCGTGACTGCACTTATGATCAGGAGCTTATTGCGCACGGTTCTCGTGTCTATACGGTGTCTTTCGCTTCTGCGGGGCTTGGCCAGTTCATTAAAGAAGTCGAAGAGTTTTTCGTTAAGCATGGACGCGAGTACGATATCGTGCATTGTCATATGCCCAACTCGGCTTTTTGCGTTCTCAGGGAGGCTAAGCGTGCCGGCATCGAACATCGTGTCCTACATAGTCATCTGAATAGTTCATCTGACAACGTTCTTCATCGTGTTCGAAATGCTCCGTTGATTGCGTGGGGCAAGAGGTATGCAACTGATGGGGTGGCGTGCTCTGATGAAGCTGGTAGATACCTGTTTGGAAATAAGCCGTTTGCTGTAATGAAAAATGGAATCGTACTCAGCAATTATGCATATGACGATAGCTCCAATGCTTCCCTGCGTGCTGAACTCTGCATTGGCAATAGTGACCCCGTTATTGGAAGTGTCGGTCGTTTTGTCAAGCAAAAGAACTTTGAATTTGGCGTCAAGGTGTTCGCAGAGCTGAAGCGCAGTATTCCTAATGTTAAGTGGGTGATTTTGGGCGCTGGAGATGGCATGGACAGAGTTAGGGCCATTGCTAAGGAGCTTGGTGTAAACGAATCCGTCGTCATGCCCGGCGTGCGCGTTGATGTCGCTCGTTTTTACTCGCTGTTCGACGTCTTCTTTATGCCTTCGCTATATGAGGGGCTTCCTGTCTCTGCTGTTGAAGCTCAAGCCTCTGGGCTTCGTTGTGTTTTTTCGACTGGCGTTCCTGAGGAAAGTGACATAACGGGCGTGAGTAGATTTGTCGGTTTAAATGAGCCATATGCTGTATGGGCCTCTGCACTTGCTGATGCTATGTCGGTTGGTCGTGATAGCGGAGCTGTTGAGAAATTAACCTCCGCTGGCTATTCGGCAGCGGCTAATGCAAAGAAATTGATGGAGTTCTACGAGGGGCTTGTTGCTCAGCGTTAGATGCGTTTTTCGATGCAATGGGTGTGGTTTTGGTTGAAGGACGTAGACATGAATAAAGACTATTTTGGAATTGCTGAACGGGTAATCAGAGAGAAAACTAACAGTCGTTTTTCTAAGGGTAGGCAAAATCATCTGACACGAAGCGATTTTTCTATTATTTCCAATAATTGTTGGGCCGGAACGGTCTATCGGTATTTCGGCTTACCGTATCAATCGCCTACAGCAGGGCTGTATTTTTTTGGAACTGAATACGTAAAGTTCGCGGGAGATTTAAGGCACTATCTGAATACGCCCATAGAATTCATCGATTCTTGTGATTCGGCTCATTACGAGACTTTGAAATCTCGCAATGAGCTGAGTAAGCCTGTTGGAATTATCGATGACGTTGAGATTGTATTTCTACATTATCCAACGCCTGAGGAGGCTAGAGCTAAATGGGAGCGACGGGTTGAAAGGGTGAACTGGGACAATCTGTTTATTAAATTCAGCCAGATGAATGATTGTCGCGAAGAAGATCTTAGGGCGTTTGATTCTTTGGAGCACACGAACAAGATTTGCTTTACGGCGATGCGACGCCCCGATATTGCATGCTCGGTTTATCATCCCGCCTCTGTTCGGGGGGGGGGGGGAAATAACTAATGATACG
>NZ_QROG01000029.1:6418-22664 GCF_003474585.1 Collinsella sp. AF39-11AT
GGGGGAAATAACTAATGATACGGATCGCTTTACACAAGGATTCAATTTAGTCGATTGGTTGAACTCGGAACCTGCAAAGTATTGCTGATGAAGGTAATTCTCTTATTGAGATGCATTGAGGGAAATGGATGTATAGAGTAGTTATTAAAAACAATGTAGATATGTCGCAGCCCGCACCTAAGGAGTAGGGTGACTATCTAAATGTTGGTATATTTGCAGCTTATTGTCTTTGCGGTAGTTTTTGGTTTTGTATTACGGCCTGAACGTTCCGCTTCCTTTAAAAAGACCTATCTTTTAGTCACTTTTTCAGCAATTTTCTTTGTTGCTTCAGTGCGATCAAGTTCAGTTGGTATTGATACTGAAATGCACTGTAGAGCGTTTTTAAGTGCCTCTCGTTTGCCGTTCTCTTCTCTTGTTGAGATGACAGACAGATTTGAGTACGGTTTCCTATTATTTTGCAAGGTTCTTTCACTCATCAGCGGTGATTTTCAGATTCTTCTCGTAGCATCAAGTGCGGTTATATGTCTCTGCACTGCATTATTTATTTTTAAGCTCGCTGATGAGCCTATTTTGCCCACTGTGCTATTTTTGTGCCTGCTGTTTCCGAGTTATCTGAACATCATGCGCGAGGCAATTGCTATTGCAATCGGTATGCTTGCAATAATTGTACTTAGGGATCGTAAGGTTCCTGTATTTATTCTACTCGTGTTCCTTGCCGCCTCATTCCATAGGTCCGCTCTCGTGCTGTTTGCTCTCATCCCTCTCAGCAAGGTTGAAATTAACTTAATGAGCATGACAGTTCTTATAATTGGAGCTATATTCAGCTTTCTATTTGTCAATCCACTCCTTAACGCGGTCGCGGCAGTCCTGGGCAAAAATAGTTTTTATGATGCGGACTTTATGGGGTCAAACTATTTTGGCGCTCTAATTTCACTTCTATTTAATGCCCTGCTCGTCGGCATATTTTTTAATTATCTAAAAGTTGCTGACCGCGCTGAGGGCGTGGCTCAAGGTAAGTCCGTCAGCCTTGCCTTGCGCTGGGGTGAACTGCTCTGGCTTGTCTTTTCCGCCGTCGGTATGAAAGTACAAATTGTTGCTCGATTCGGATACTATTTCGCGCCTCTTGTTCTTGTTGCTTTGCCTCTCGTTTTAAAGGCAGCTAATGACGGAGAAACGCGTTTCGTTCGGTTCTCATTGATTGCGATTTCTGTTATGTATTTCGTTGTTGTTCAATTATTTAGGCCTGAATGGTATGGAATCGTTCCTTATACGGCTGACTTGTCGCGGTTTATGTCTCTGTTTTACTGAGCCCTAAGTATTTAATTGTGCCGTGTGAACTCATTTTTCGTGATCCCGTCGATTCACTCTTGTAATTAATCGTTTACCACAGTAAATAAGTTCTTAGTTAGGATGTAATATGAATAATAAGCTGAAAATGGCTATTAAGTCCGTCCCCTTTGTTTCCGGTATCGCAAAAGGTGTAAATCGCACTGTGGGGATTACGGTGCGTACTGCTATGCATTATCCTGCGATGCGCAAGCTGAACAATGAGCTCGTTGATTCAATGGCTAGACTAGATAAGACTAGCGGCATGCGTATCTGGTATTTTGGGGTGCCCACTCACCCGAATTTGGGAGATCAAGCTCAAAAATTTGTTATTGAAAAATGGCTCCAAAATAATTATTCGGAAGCTGAAATTATTAAAATTCCAAGTAAGGCATTTAACGCCGGTACCAGCAGGATTGTCCGCATGATTCAGAATCTAATTCGCCCTAATGATCTGATTGTCATGCAGAGTGGTCATACGATGGACGGACTCCACGACGATGAGACGCCGCATAGGCTTGCTTCAACTTGTTTTCCCGATAACAGAATTGTTTTTTTCCCGACTTCAATTCGTTTTAACAGCAAACGTGGTAAAGAATTGGACCGTAAGGCAATAGGGTCACACGTTAATACTTTGTTTTTGGCTAGGGATGCCGTCTCTGCACAGATTGCTCGAGATTTGTATCCTCGACTTGATGTCCGTCTTTATCCTGACGTTGTGACCTCATTGATTGGGAAATATTCCTTTGATAACCAGCGCGAAGGTGTATTGCTTTGCGCTCGAAACGATGGCGAGAAGCTGTACTCTTATGCGGCCATCGATAAGCTTGCTTCTGCTCTTTCCGGTCTTTGTGATGTTTCTCGGACTGACACCACCGTTAAATGGGATGGTATCGATCTGGACTCTCATGATGCTTGGACCGGAATCGAGGGCGTCATCGAATCTTATTCGCAAAAGTGCGTTATTGTTACCGATCGTTATCATGGCACGATATTTGCCCGTATTGCCGGAACGCCCGTTGTGGTTCTTAAGACCAATGATCACAAGGTTGTCTCAGGTGCCAAATGGTTTACAGATGCAGGGGATGAGGGGATTGTTGTTGCTGACAATCTTGAGGAGGTCCCAGGGCTTGTGTCCGCTTTCATGAAGCGCTTCCCGGATGGCGTTTCCGCTCCTGCTTTCGCTGCCGATTATTATGATGGTCTGAAATCCGTTATTGAGGAAATGTAATAAATGAAGAAAAGCTATAAGGCACTTGTAAGCGATGCTGCAGTTTTTGCTGCCGGCAACATGCTTACGAAATTGATACAGTTCCTATTGCTTCCGATGTATACCGCACTGCTTACTACTGAGCAATACGGTATTGGTGAGCTTGTAAACAATACTGCCGAATTGCTTTATCCCCTTTGCTGCCTCGGTGTCTATGAGGGCGTGTTTCGTTTCTCAATCGACCGGGACTCCGATAATAAGGCCGTATTCTCTACGGGTATCAGTATCGCTCTTTTCCTTTTGCCAGTTGTGGCAGCTGCGGGAATTTTCGGCTATTCATTTACTGGCTTTGATTACACATGGCAATTGGTCATTCTCTGCTTTATTACTTCCTTTAAAGTGATTTGCCTTCAATTTTCCAAGGGTATCGGTAAGACTCGACTTTATGCCTCATCGGGGGTTTTGGGTGCACTAACGTTGTTCTGTGCCGGTTACCTTTTCCTCGGCGTCTTTGGCATGGGCGTAAATGGCTACCTGCTGGCGCTGATTCTGTCGCAGGGCATTCAACTTTTACTTGTCTTTTTTGGGGCCAAAGTCTGGCGCTTTGCCAGTATGGGTGCATTTTCAAAACCACTGGCTCGAGACCTGCTGCGTTATAGCCTCCCAATGATTCCTAACGCCCTGGCTTGGTGGTTTGTTAATCTCTCCGGTCGTTATATCGTTATGTTCTCGCAAGGCGCCGATGTCGCAGGACTATACACAGCCGCTTCTAAGTTGCCTGCGGTGATGAATATGGTTGTTACCATTTTCCAGCAGTCGTGGCAAATTTTCTCAGCACGCGAATACGATGCAAGTGATTCTAGGAGTTCCTTCGGAACAGTTTTTAAGGTCTTTACTGCATTCCTTTTGTGTGCTGGTTCATTGGTTATTGCACTGACCATTCCACTTTCGCGCATTATGCTTAGCGGTGATTTTTTTGCCGCTTACGTCTTCGTTCCTTTTCTAATGCTCAGTTCTGTCATTAGTGGATATTCGACTTATTTCGGCACTCTATACAACGCGGCTAAGAGCAACGGCATGATATTTGTGACAACTATGGTTGGCGCTTTTGTTAATGTGGTGCTTGGCGCTTTGCTCTCTTTTGCGATCGGGGCATGGGGGCCCATCATTGCTGGTGTTGTTGCCTATGTTTTGATTTCACTCATGAGGGCTTATGACACAAAGAGACTAATTAACATTGATGTTGACATCCCATATCAGATCATTGGACTCTGGCTGCTGCTTGTTGAATGTGTCCTCATTTCATTTGGTTTTGCATTCGCAACTCTGGTTTCTGTCGTCTGCTCCCTCCTCTTCATGCTGTTCACGCTATATAGGTATCGCAGGATAGCTAAAACTCTCTTGAAATCATTGAAAGTAGGACATTAACGTGTGTAATGTAGAGACAATTGGTTTACCAGCTTCAGATAATTGCCTTGGTTGCTCGGCATGCGTGGCAGCGTGCGCTAGGGGAGCTTTGAATCTCGAACAGGATGAGCGCGGCTTCTATCGGCCGGCGGTTGATGATGGGCTATGCGTTGGTTGCGGCGCTTGCTCTAGGGCATGTCCCGTTGTTGGTTCGCCAACCTCACGACACAGGCCTTTAAAGACGATGGCTGCCTGGGACAAGGATCGGGGCCGTCGTTTGGCCGCAACATCTGGCGGTATGTTTATGCTTCTTGCTGATGCCTTTGTGCGTCAAGGCGGCTGGGTGTGCGGTGCGGTCATGAATGAAGATATGATTGTTGAGCACATTGTCTCTAACGATATTGATGTCATCGCCAAGATGCGCGGTTCGAAGTATGTTCAGAGTCGTATTGATGCGGCCCTGTCAGACTGTCTTGATTTGCTTAAACGCGGTGAGAGGGTTCTGTTTTCCGGAACTTCCTGCCAGGTCGATGCGATGCGCAGATTGGCGCGCGGCCGACTTTCCGCGAATCTTATGACGGTAGATGTTCTTTGCCATGGCGCTCCGTCTCCCAGGGTTTGGGGCGACTATGTTTCTTATCGTGAGAGGGAGGCTGGAAGTAAGGCTGTTTCTGCGCGATTTAGGAAGAAAGATCCTTCGTGGACAGTATTCAGCCTTGAAATGCTGTTTGAAAACGGGGATAGACGTTCTTGGTGCACTGTGGACGACTATTATCTCCGAGCTTTCCTCGGTGATTACATTACGCAAAATGCTTGCCATTCGTGTCTCTATACGGGGACTGACCGATTGAGCGATATCACGCTCGCAGATTTCTGGGGCTACGTTTCGGAGTCGCGCGCTGATAGAAATACCGAAGACGGTATTAGCCTTGTTCTTGTTAATTCTGATGCTGGAATGGGTTTGCTTAAATCCGTTGACGGTGTCCACTTGATTGACAAAGAGCTTGGCGAGGCGGTTAAGGGAAACCCCCCTTTGAGGACGGTGTTTCCCGCAAATGGCAGGTCCGATGAGTTTTGGGCCGATTATGAGAAAGGCGGTTTCGATTCTGTTCTTGACGAGTATTTGGGACCGCGTGCTTCTAGTAAAAAGCATCAGCTTAGTCTCTGGTTCAATGATCATGCCTATTTCTTCCCGGGTCCGCTGCGCCGCGCATTGGTAAGCGCGAGGGGTGGAAAATAGCCAGGTGGCTATTTGCTTATGGGACATGTATCGTGTCGGTTTGAGGGGTATTGGCGAAGGCCGGTGCCCCTTTTTAGTCGCGATGGCTCTAAAAGTCTTTGGCTTTCCGCTATACGGATCCTGCTATTTAAAAGTCGTCAAACGGTATACCTGCATTGTTTGCGCATGAAATGATGCCGTCAAGATTCTTTCGCAAATTGATTTAGCCGTCTTCGGCCCCGCCCTCTTCTAGCCCTCCGCCGTTTCCTTCAGCTCGTCCATCTCCTCCAGTTTGGACATGTCCAGGTACCTTCTCTTGCCCCACTCGTGCTCCACTATGTACTTCAGCCTCGCAGTGACCAGCATGAGGACCGAGTTGCCGTCCGGGAAGGTTCCGACGACCCTCGTCCTCCTCCTGATCTCGCGATTGATGCGCTCGATCCCGTTGTTCGTCCTGATCCGGCGCCAGTGATCGGGCGGGAATTCCGTGTAGGCCAGCGTCTCGGCGAACCCGTCGCGCACCGTCCTCGCGGCCGCTCCGAGTTGCATCGACTCCAACTTGTCCGCCACCACCCCCGGCCTTCCTGCCGCATGCCTCGCGCGATTTCCGCGCGTGGATCGTCTTCAACATGCACGCCACGGCCTTCCGTCTGGTCATGGCCGACCTGGCGCTGGCCATGTCGCACGTGAACTCCGAGCCCCGCGGCGCGCTTGGCTTCGCGGCGCCCGCGCGCGCCTTCAGGGCGATGCTCGGGGAGGACGCGGTGGCGTTGCTGGACGCCTGCGGCGTGGGGGACGTGCCGCTCGGCGATCTCGACCTGACGCCGCGGCTCATCGAGGGGGCACGCGCAGAGAGGGGCGATGCCCCACTGGCTGGCCTAGCCTAGAAGAAAAACGGAATAGACGGACCGACCGTCCGGCTGAGTCTGGGAAGAGGTGCCGGGCGGCGGGCGGAGCATGACCACCGGACCTATCAAACACATTTCCACCGTTCCTTCAACTGGGAAAATGTCGCCCCCGGTTCCCGGATGGGGCCTAGGGGGCGTTCGGCTAACTGCGGGAGCGTGCCGTCAGCTCAATGTGTTCGGCTGAGATCGGAAATCAACCTACAAAGTGCGTTAACATCTTTAGTGCGTACGTTCAGATGAATCATAGTTTTACGCATTTCGATAATTGTGTAATTGTATAGAAGTATTCAAAACTAACTGCTTATTTGTTGCTTACGGGAATGAGTGGAATTCAGGCGTGAGCGCTTATTACCTGATGAGGGGAGACGCAATGAATGACTTGCAAAATAACGATATCAAAGCTAATGCCCAGGCGGGCGCTGTAAATATTTCGACAAATGACGTGTCCTTTCAACCAACTGTTAACCTAGGCTTTAATGGACGCGGTGATCTTGCGTCGTTCCCTGCGCGGTTTATTCGTAACGCACGTAAGGCTCTTAACCCCATTGGGGCCGCGCGTGACGAGGCGGAGATGCGGAGTATCGAAGCGAGTTCTATAGCGGATGTTGTTGCAATCTATAAACGGGCGTTTCCGACTTTTACTGATGGCCAGCTATGTTTAATGGCCCATGGTTATAACACGAGCGCTTCTCAGGCAGATAATTTGCTAAATGTTCTTGAGCGCGCGGGAAGAATGTCAGATTCGAATAGAGTTGATGAACTGCCGGAGTCCTGCATTGATCTTGACATTCAGGGAGCTCAGACAGCCTATGACGATGATCTGAGGGAAATATGGGCAAAATTGATTTCGCAGGAAGTATCATCAGGTCGCGCGCGCTCTAAAAGAACGAAGAAAATACTCGAACAAATGGATTCGGAAGAAGCGAATCAGCTGTTTTCAATTCTTCGGTGCTGTCTATGGGCGAAAGTGGGGCCCAATTCGGTACTTACTCCAATCCCGGTTCTCCTTAAAACCTCAGAAGATGATTCTTGGACATACAATGGGGGCACAATTTCATTTGAATCTATCGTCGCCATGGATTCGCTGGGACTACTTTCGTCTAATGACTGGATAACGTTCACGCTTGAGCCTAAAGGCGGTTTGAATCTATTTTCTTCATCGTCTCATGTGCTTCTTATAAATAATAAGGATGAGAAAATCGAAATTACTCTCGGCTATGCCAAATTTTTGAAACCGGGGATAGAGCTCATTGAGATTCTTGACGTGCCGATGGACGATCGGCTCATGTCCGTAATGGATGCAGTTCTGGAGACTGACGTTATTTATAAACCTTTGGACTAACTCAAGTAGATGCACTGGTAGCTCTCGCAGGTGTCCTGGTGGCGCGTGAGGCCGCTTTCGGCCGAGCACCAGTTGAGGTTGTGGTCGTACTCCAGCTGGTCGAGCGTCCAGTCGTGGAGCCAAAGCGCCATGTCGTATTCCGAGCCGTTTGTCTCTTGCCTGCACAGGTCCACGGCGTTGTTGACGATCTGCGTGACGCTTGGGCGGGCGGCGTCGTTTACGGTCACCTCCGCCGTGGTGCGCAGGTAGTAGATCCCCTTGTCGTTTTGGGGTCGTTTCTGTCGTTGTCCATAAAGTAGAAGTGGATGCGGTACGTGCCCGACGCCGTGAAGTCAAAGGTAAAGTCGTGGCCCGCGGTGCCCAGGCTGTAGTAGCTGGCCCATGCCGGGCGCGACGGGTCGCAGACGCTTTCCTGGCTGCCGCCGTCCCAATAGGTGGGCACGTCCATGCGCGCCTTGGCCTGGGACGAGCCGTTGGCTTGGGTTACGTGGAAGGTCGTCGCGGAGCCCGCGGGGGCATCGTTCCACGAGACGGTGAAGGTGACGCCGTTTTGGGTTGCCGTGGTGCTGTTGGCGTAGCCGGTTTGTGACGTGGTGGGGATTGCCTCGGGCGTGGGGGTGGCTTGGGCGAGGATGGATGGGGTGGGGGTGCCGGTTGCGGCGGCGGTGCCAGCATTGGTGGCGTCGGCGCTTTCCGTGTTGACTGCGCTGGTGTCGGTGGATGTCGCGGGGCTGTCCTCTACGGTATCTGCTGTCGCATTTGTGTCGGTGCCGTCTTCGACCTTGCCTGTGCCGCTGCTCGTGGCGTCGGCTTGCGCCTGCTGCTCGGCTGTTGCTCGAGGCTGGATGGCTTCCGCAATGGCTGCCATAGGCATCGTCGCGCCGGCCATGGACGTGCACGCGATTGCGCAGAGCAGGTAGTAAAGGGGTCGTTTCATAGCGGAGCCTCTCGGTGAGCAGCCAATAGGGTCCGAAGGCAGCTCCAGGCCAGCACTCCGCACATATTTTATTGGGGTTAATTTTACGGGAACGCCAGTCAACATCAGCGAGCTTTCTGGGGAATGTTGGGGGGAGGGGGAGGGAGTTGGTCCTCGGCCTCGCTGTGCGCTGATGTCTTTGCCCTCAACGATGTGCCCGTCGGCGAGGAGCGCGAAGCGACCAATCTGAACAATGACAATCCACCCGTCTGTGCATCCAAACTCCTGGATTATGCACATCGGGATTTTCACGGTCTTGTCGGCGATATTGTCTCGCGGACCGTGTGCATGCATTAGCGTGCATGCATTAGATGGAGGAGTCCTTGTATCCGTAGAGGCGCACCAGCATTTTCGATGCGACCGCCGTCAAGACAATTGGGTGTGCATCAAGGCGCTGTTAACTGCATGAGCCGATTTCTTATAACCTGTTTAAGCAAAGCAAGAATGGGGAATAAAGCTAACTGCCCATCGCGAACTGGCGATGGGGTACGCTACTGCCGTCAATATCGCAAACGACGAAATTCCGACGTTCGCAACATTGACACCAGCGTTGCCTGCTGCTAGATGGATAAGAGCCTCGATGGTCATAAGTACCAATTCCTCGCTTTCGTCTAGTATGCCATAGGCAAGCATTGTTTTAGGTGGCCGCGAAAGCGTTGGTTGCACTTGCTGCGCCTTTGATTAGCCTGTCCGGGGAGGGTTAGCCGCCGCTTGTTGATCCGGACAGGTTGATTTATTTGGGGGTATTTTGGCCGAGTTCGATATCACTCGTATTCCTCGATATAGTTCCAAAAGTTCATATGCTCATTTCGATCATAGGGCCTCTTTTGCCGAAGTTCAGGCAAAAATTTTAGATTCAGGGTACGTTTCTCATCATGCGTTCTACCCTCTTATTTCCAACGAGATCATTACTGTTCGGTATCGTGGAGGTAAGCGAAGCTGCAAAGTTCGCAATATCGCTTATGCCTCGCATTTCGATCACCGCGTCTTCCAGTACTACTCTCATCTGTGGTCGGACTTATATAACAAGAAGGCTATTGCCGAAGAGTTTAATGAGGTTGCCGTAGCGTACCGCTCTTCGCTTTCATCAGACAGCGCCGTAACTGCTGGCAGCAATATTTCCTCAGCTAAAAAGGCATTCGACTATATGCGTGAGCAAGATTCGGCTTTTGTGCTTACGGGTGATTTCGAGAGCTTCTTCGACAACCTAAATCATGCCCATCTAATAGCGTCGTTGCGTTCGTTGTTTCCCAGTGGACGCTTGCCGGACGATCACTATCAAGTTATTAAAAATATCCTTCGCTATTCGTGCTGGCCTATTGCTGATTTGGCTGCTCGACATGAATTTCCATGGCCAGTAATCGATCCTACTCGGGAGAAAATGATCAATGAAGCGGCTATCGAACTTCGGTTCAAGTCTATTCGTGAACTTAATAAGCTGGATGTTATCTTGCCAAGGTCTGAGTTTCTTGCAAACAAAAGTAAAGTCATCACCAGGCCGTGGCGGCGAACGGGTATTGATCTCGGCATTCCTCAGGGTCTTGCTGCAAGTGGAGTGCTCGCTAACATCTATATGGCCGATATCGATATGAAAGTCAGGCTTGCCGTTGAACGGGTTGGTGGCTTGTATCTTCGTTATTGCGATGACTTTATTGTTGCCGTTCCAAAATCTGGCTTTGATGCACTTGTAGAGGCAATCAATCTAATGACCGATGTTGATTCCGTTAAACTGCAGCCTGAGAAAACCAAAGCGTTCCGGGTTGATAGCAGCGGGGTTGCTCAGCTTGATTTTGAAAGCGTTCGTACGGGTAAGGTCCTTTCGTACTCCGGTGCACATCCGGCACAGAAAGTTAGCTTCTTGGGGTTTGACTTTGACGGGCGCGTTGTAAGACTTCGACAGTCTACGGTTGGAAGGTACCATAAGCGTCTCCGTGAGGCAGCCAGTGCGATTGCGCGTTCTAATCAGGGGGAGGGAAGGCACGCATCAAAAAAGCGCGTCTCCGCTCTGTATCAACATTATTCGCCGCTTGGTATTAAGGGGAGAGGGTTGTGCCCATCGGCTGGCTCCGACTCTTCTGCATTTTTCCGCTACGGGAACTTTCTTTCCTACGTAGCGAGAGCCCAAAAGGCGTTTCCCAATGATCCGATTGCCCCCGATGAGTCTAAGATTTACAGGAAGATTAAACGCTTGAGTGCTCGGTAGACGATAGTTTTAACGCCAGATCATTCATAGCCATAAATACTTAATCGATATCGGCCAATTCCGATCACTAGGTAATAATTGATGTGCCCTCACGTCGTCGTGGCACGATGTCTCTGAAACTCGAGCCGAACATCAGAATGATATGACAAGAACGGTAGTGTCGCGAAAGTTGGTGTAATGGACTCCTTGGCCCCTGTGTCCAGGATCCGGAATCTATCGATATCCTAGGCCGACTCCACTCTGTCGGCAAGCTCAAGGCTGGATTCGACCATCTTCCCGGCAGTCTTTTCCAGCTCGGCCCAGTCATGACAGCACGATGCTCCCCTTCGCAGCGCCGCGTCGTGCAACTCGGCCATCTTCCTCTCCGAGAAGTAGCGCGAGGTTGCCATGGAAACGGCCAGGATAACCCCGAAAGCGGCCTGAACGCGCCATGGTGCGCGTATTCTAGGCGAAGGCACGGACCCTTCCGAGCCAGGACGGGCCGCTCGCTCGGCCAACTTTGGCGTACCCTGCTGGAACGGCTTCCGTCAACATCCGTAAAACTACCGCAAAGAGGAGGCCACAGTGATAGATAAGAGGCTTATTGAAGCCGTTCCCGGAGCCGAGAGACTTAAATCCGCAATGATTACCCCAGAATTGTTTGTTAAGGACCTCATGCAAGACTATTCTGGGCGTCCGTTATATACATACGAGGAATGGACGCGCGAGCCCATCAACCACTCTAACGCTTTCAAGGAACTGACCAGAGGTGCGGAGTTTCATGCGCCCGTATCCGAGGCAAATGGGGAGTGTGATGCGGTATCAGACGCGTATCAGTTAGATTTCAAGCTCATCTTCGGAAAATCCATGATGCGCGCCGTAAGTCTCACTTCGTCAAGGCGAGTTTCAGACCGCGGAATAACTTTAGAACAACTTTGCAGAAGTCATGTAAAAGAACAGAGAGGCTTACGCCTGCATGCAATTCTCAGGGATTACAGCCTCGCCAAGCTTGACGAGCTTCTAAAAACTGAGAGTAATAAACAATTGAGCGAAGAAGACCGTGAGGCCCGAGGACTTCTTCGCTCAATCAGTCATTCGAAAAACTTGCTGCTAATTTATCCTTGCCGCTTTGAAGGCATCGACAGACTGCCTGAACTTGAGGAAACCGCCAACGCCGCACTTTACTATGACTTCCGGAACGTGCTCGACGTCCGACGGATACACCATCCCGGCAAGGACACCTTCCTTTCATATTTTTGCGACGACCGCATGGTTGTCACAAGAGCGAGCGGGCACGGCCTATCCAAGTTCGACGATATCATGGTCGCAAAAAGCAGAACATACATGGATATTATGCGTATGCGTGATCCCGGAGAGTATCAAAGGCTGTTGAAACTTGTTTAACCGACCGCAAGGGCTAGTTTTGTGGACATCAACCCAAGATGGGACCTGCCAAGAGGACCGGACGCCGCTGCGTTCGGACTCGTTTTTCTGCATTCAAAAGCAACGCTGAGCTCGACCTCACGGCTTGCGCCTGCTGCTCGGCGGCCTTCTGAGGCTGAACCCCCTCTGCAATGGCTGCCATAGGCATCGTCGCGTTGACCATGGACGTGCACGCGGTCGCACAGAGCGGGTGGTAAAGGGGGCGTTTCATAGCGGAGCCTCTCGGTGTGCAGCCAATAGGGTCCGAAGGCAGTTTCAGGCCGGCACTCCGCACATTTTTTGTTGGGGTTTTACGGGAACCCCAGTCAACATCAGCGACCTTTCTGGGGTATGTTGGTTGATCCGGGGTGCGCAAAACAACAGTTTCAAATATTGTTGCTTCCTGTTCAATTCTGTCTATCTACAATTAATCGCAAGCGTATGACCTGAGGAGATTGTTTACAGGTGGAATCGGTCACTATTCATTGGATTGTCTTTTATGTCTTTATCGGTTTGTCGAGCGTTCAGCTTGTCCGCTTTGCTGGGCCCTTGGCGATCGGAGGGCAATACACCGTCGAAGAACTGTATCCCTCCGATGAGTCGGGCAGGCTGAACGTTGCCTACCGAATTCTCGCTCCAACAATTTGTTGCCAGCTCCCGGTGTTTATTATGGCTGCGATTTGCGATGCGTTTTCAGTTCCAGGTCCTTCGCTGCGATACATGCCTACCCTTTTCTATTGGTTGTTTCTTGGGGTAATCAAGCATGCAAGGGGTAAATTGCGGTACCGGACTCTTCCTTTCTCATTCGAGGCGTTCATGTCTCTTTTGCTGTCCGTCGCATTCGATCACTTTGTTATCGATGGCTATCTCGGAGGCCAGGGGCTAGATGTGCTTGATACTTCGAGTATTGCCTTTGAGTTTGAGCTGGCATTATTTGGTGTTGTGACCTTTTGGATTTCAACCTTTTTTAAGCGTTATCAAATTAAGTTTAGCCGTGTGTACTCAAATGCCGCTCCATCATATGTCGTTCCTTCGGACTCCGTATTTGGTTACTCTTCAATCGATACGGGTGAGGCCAGGCTCTTCTCATACGAGCGCGAATATGGCGATCTCTTACCTCAGCGATTTTCAAGTGATCTTCTGTTGAGAAGTGTTTTCTTTGCAATTATGGCGATTGAGGACGGGAATCGGCCCGAGTTTATCCGAACGATCGAGCGCATGGCAGCTCATTTCCATTTGGCAAAAACCACTGGAATAATGCAGCAGACGAGCGATGCTCCTTTGTCTGATATGGATAGCGTTAAACTCGCAATTCCCTATATTGAGCGCATGTGGGACCAGTTTCTTGTTGAATTCGCCCGTTCTGCCGAAGGGGCAGGGGGAGACGCCCTACGAATCTTCAAGTGTTACTACACCTACGATTACTGTATGTTGTCGCGGACTATCCGCAATCATTTTGCGCCGTTTTACGGGGACTATTGTGGAACGAGATTACTTAATGCTAATCGCGTATTTTGCGATGTTCTTGAATTTGAGGAAAGGCAGCGCTACGGATTGCTTCCAAAGACGGTTTCTGCGACTGGATCGATATGCGCCACTGAGCTTGGATGGCTTTCTGGGGAGTACTGTTATTGGGCCGATTACAATACGGTTGTATCCTGCCTGAATGAAAATGATGGCAATGGCGTTAAACTGGTCAGCAAAAATGATGTGAATAAAACCCAGATAACCGAGACGACCTTAAGGCTTAAGGAGCAAGGTGTTTCCGTTCTTGAGGCCAAGTATGTGCCCGGCGCTTCGGCGACCATCGTGTGCATCGGCGATTCCTCGAAGATTTCGAGTACTGTCGGTAGTGACTGGATGGTTGTTAGCTAGGTGAATCATCTTTGCCTTTCCGCATATTGATTGCGCATTCTCGTGCACGGACGCGAAAATGCTTCGCATTAGTTTCAACGCGAAGAGTATTTGCTACATGATTAACTTTTTTGGATGCGCAATTACTGCGCATCTAGGTTAACATCCAGTTAGTGATGCAGTTGTCGTGGGCTCTACGTGAGGCGATGACAAAGGAGGGTCGTTGTTTGGTTGTTATCGGCAACGGCCCTTTGATTTTAGGAGTTACTTTGGCGATGGAATTTTAGACTTTCGCTCAACTTATCGAACTCCTAGAGAGTCATGGCGTTCTAACTGATGCCGCTGCGCTAGATTGCCTGAGGCGCGAAATGATTATTTGCTCGTCGGAACACTGCTAAATATTGGGTCACCTGTGCGGTTCGAATTTTCAATTGTCGAGCAGCTTTGTCTCCGATGAAGTCTTGCAATTCTAGTAAAATCCAAACATATGTTCTATACTTATGGAAGTAGCTTGTTTGGAGGCGCTAGATGGAAGTCGGAAGAGATGACATTGTAGAAAGCGTTGTACGTTTGATAAATGGGGTGGGGCGTAGCCCATATTTATTCGTCGGCTCGGGCTTTTCCCGTAGATACATGGGTACCGACGATTGGGTTGGTTTGTTAAGGCACCTCTGTTCCCGTCTTTCCGATGATCCCTTTCGGCTTGACTCGTACCTGGCACGTTGTCCAGATGAGTCTGACAATAGCGCATTGCCCTCTGCCGCGACGATGCTTGATAAGGATATGCGCATAGCTGTTCTTGAGGACCCTCGCTTCGCTTCTTTTAGAAACGATCATGTAGAGGACATTCGTCAGCGTAAATCTATTTTAAAGATCATGGCGGCCGAGAGGTTATCCTCGTTCAAACCTGAATATATGACGCATGAGCTTGATATCTTGAGAGAGGTTGGCAGGCGGCGTATCTCTGGAGTTATAACAACCAACTATGACTGTCTCCTGGAGTCGCTATTTCCCGAGTTTAAAGTTTTTGTTGGCCAAGACGATCTCGTCTTTCACAGAACTTTTGAAATGGGTGAAATCTATAAGATCCACGGTTCTATGGATAATCCTGAATCTATGGTTCTTGAGGAGGCAGATTACGCAAAACTCGCCGAAACACAGGATTACTTGGCTGCCAAGTTGTTAACTATTTTTATGGAATACCCAATTATTTTTATCGGTTATTCCCTTAACGACCCCGATATCCAAGCTATCCTCATGTCGATTTCGCGCTGCCTCGGTTCTAACAATCTTGCGTTGCTTAGAAAGCGCTTTATCTTCCTTACTAGGGGAGAAAACGCAACCTCAACTCATTCGTTTACCTTTCCAGGTATTGGCGAGATAAGCATGACCGAGATTAGGACGAACGATTTTGGTGCAGTGTATGAAGCAATTGGACAATCCAAATGCTCCTTCTCGCCCAGGATCATTCGTGAGCTTCGCAGGAGCATCTACGCCTTGGCTGATGAGGGCGATCCGAATGACTCTCTGGTAGTTGAAGCGAGTTTTAGCGACCTCGAGAGACTTCCGGAGGGACAGCATCTTGTGCTGGGTATCGGTGTTGCGAATGCTTCTTTAGGGCACGGGCATATGGTCAAAGCCGAACTTCTATATCGTGATGTTGTGTTTGATGACGAACATGTTGCTCCTAAGCTTGCCGTCGAGGAATACCTTCCTTCGCTTCTTGCTTCTAACTCGGGTGGTTTGCCCATGTATAAGTATTTAAGCGCGTATTCAGGGGAAGTTCTTAATCCAAGGATGCTAAAGGAAATAGATGAGAAGAAGGATTTAGATGCTTTTCTAAACAACAGCCTACGAAAGGCAAAAGGTAGCTATCATCATTCGGGAATTAGACACTCGGTTCAGTCTGTTATAGCTAACGAAGGCTTTGAGGAAGCATTTAAAAAGCTTGTGCTACTTGAAGAAGATGAGATCGATCTAAATAAGTTGCTTGAATATCTGAGGGCGCTCATCATGGACGATCGCAAGATAATCCACGGTAATAGCGAGCTGAAACGGCTTATTAGAATGTATGATTTCCTTAAGTACAAGAAGGCCTTCGACATATCGGCTACTAGTGAGTAATCCCACCTAGCGTCTATGAAGAAGGCCATCTTTGTAAACTATGGCATCTGAGCGTATAGTGCGAACACCACGTGCAAATGCATACTTAATATAACGCTTTCTGCTTGAAATCACAATGGTGTCTGTTTCGACCCGCCAATCAAGGGAAGATAGTGTAGAGTATCTTCCTGCAATACAAAAGCTCTTTGGGAGCTTTAAGGGTGACGCTTTCAAATTGAGAGTGTTGCCCTTTTTTGGCTCTTCGGTGGTTTCTGTGGGAGAGATTCCGGCATAGGC